>VGZZ01000023.1 GCA_016872285.1 SAR202 cluster bacterium
GGGGGGGTTGGAGGTCTTAATATTATGGCAAGGACATAGATGAAATACCTGAATGAGAGAGGGAAGGGCGAGGCGACCTCGCCCCTACTATCGACGTAGCCTAGCTAGCGGGACGCAGGAAGTGAGTTACCGTCATAACAGATTCCCTTCGACCAGGCTCAGGACAGGCCTGGGCTGCGTGCCGATGAGTACATCGGGTCTGCCGCTCGGAATGACAATACGATTTCTTTTCCATAGACCACAATCCTCAGCTGGCATATGTATTCAAGGCAGACCTGCCATGTGCCCTCAATTCATCTATAATGGCGGCCTCGGCAGTATGTTTTGAGGAGGTGTGTTATGAGGCTGGAAGGAAAGGTGGCGATTATTAGTGGGGGCGCCAGGGGAATGGGGGCGGTGGAGGCCAGGCTTTTCGCGAAGGAGGGGGCAAAGGTGGTGTTGGGTGATGTGCTGGAGGACCTGGGGAAGCAGGTGGCGAGGGAGATAGAGGACTCAGGCGGGGATGCTGTGTTCGTGAAGATGGACGTGCGCAACAAGAAGGACTGGGACAAGACGGTGGATACGGCGATGAAGAAGTATGGGAAGGTCAACATTCTGGTGAACAATGCCGGCATATTTAAGAGGACGCCGATTGATAAGACCACCGAGGCGGACTGGGATGAGATTATGGACGTGAACGGAAAAGGGGTCTTTCTGGGGTGCATGGCGGGGATAGCGGCGATGCTGAAGTCGGGAGGCGGGTCGATAATAAACATATCGTCGATATCGGGGATAGTGTCGCTGGGGACGCCGCCGTACAACGCGTCCAAGGGGGCGGTGCGGATTATGACGAAGACGCTGGCGGTGGAGTACGCCAAGCGGGGGATAAGGGTCAATTCGATACACCCGGGGGTTATCGACACGGACATGATGAAGGGGGATACGCACACGAAAGAGGAATGGGACCGGCTGATACCGATAGGCCGGTGGGCGAGGCCGGAGGAGGTGGCGAACGGGGCGTTGTTTTTGGCGTCGGACGAGTCGTCATATATAACGGGGGCGGAGCTGGTGATAGACGGGGGGTTCACGGCGCAGTAACGTCGGCGATTTGTGAAGCTATTCCGATTTAGGAGATGGGCATGCGACTTTCCGGCAAGGTGGCGCTGGTTAGCGGGGGCGCGCGAGGGATGGGCGCCGCAGAGGCGAAACTTTTTGCCAGGGAGGGGGCAAAGGTGGTGATAGGGGATGTGCTGGAGAAGGAAGGGAGAGAGACGGAGGCGGAGATTAGGAAGGCCGGTAGAGAAGCGGTCTTTCTGAGGATGGACGTTACAGAGGCGGCGGACTGGCAAAAAGCGATTGACCTGGCGGTGAGCCGTTATGGAAAACTTAACGTGCTGGTGAACAATGCCGGCATAATCGACCGGTCTGAGCTGCTGGACACGAGTGAAGAGACATGGGACAGGGTTCTTGGAGTGAACGCCAAGGGAATTTTTCTGGGCTGCAAGCTGTGTGTCCCGCCGATGCTCAAGTCGGGTGGGGGATCGATAATCAACATCTCGTCGGTCTCAGGCATGGTCTCGATAGGGTATCCGGCATACAACTCGTCCAAGGGAGCAGTGCGGGCGCTGACTAAAAACCTGGCGGTAACTTATGCCAAGAAAGGCATACGGATAAACTCGATACACCCAGGGTCGATTTGGACTCACATGTCGGTAACAGGGATAAACCGGACGCGCGACGAGCGCGCGGAGACGATACCTATGGGACGGGTGGGTGAGCCGGAGGAGGTGGCTTACGGGGCGTTGTTTCTGGCGTCGGATGAGTCTTCGTATATAACGGGGACGGAGCTGGTCATCGACGGCGGGCTGACAGCGGAGTAGGGAGAGGGATGCAAGAAAGAGAAGTCATGAGAGGTGTGGTCTAGCCTGGCGGACGGAGCGTGGAGCCAGTGTTTCACCCTCTCTTCTGTTCTCCCCCATCAAGGGGGAGAAAGTTGAAAAGTGGACAATCGTGCTTTGTACAGGGGAAACCGAGCTACTTTTGTAACCTCAACGTTATGACACGATGTTTAGTGTGACTAGAGAGGTGGATTTGAAAAGGCGAGGGGCTCAATAAAAGATGGGAACGGCGATGGAGAGGTGGCGGTCGATGGTGGAGGCGGAGCACGCGCAGACGGAGCGGCTGCGGGACCCGGCGCCGCCGGGCAGCGATTTCTGGAAGAGTAGGGCGCAGCATTTTCGGCTGGACCCCCATCGCAGCGACGACCCGCTGGTGCATTTTCTGTCATCGATGTTGAAGCCAGGGGATACATTGCTGGATGTGGGGGCGGGGGCGGGACGGCTGGCGCTGCCGCTGGCGCTTCGGTGCCGGCATGTGACGGCGGTAGAGCCGTCGGGGAGTATGGTGTCGGCGCTGAAGGAGGATACGGAGTATTACAAGATTGGCAATGTGTCGGTGGCGAAGGCCAGGTGGGAGGAGGCGGAGGTGGAGCCGTCGGACATCGTGCTGTGCGCGCATGTGTTGTACACGGTGAAGGACGTGGGGCCGTTTTTGAAAAAGATGACGTCCAAAGCGAAGCGGGAGGTGTGGGTGGTGCTGTTCCAGGAGCCGCCGCAGACGGGGCTGTACCCGTTGTGGCGGATGGTGCATGGGGAGGACAGGCTTAGTCTGCCGTCGCTGCCGGAATTGAGGGAGGTGCTGGGGGAGATGGGGATTGAGGCGACGCACCACCAGCTGCCGCCGCGGGCGTCAGGGGAGACGGTGGGGTCCCGAGAGGAGGCGCATGAGGCGCTGCGGTCGAGGATGTTTGTTACCGAGGGGAGTCCAAAGGATAGGCGGCTGGGGAGGGTTTTGGAGGAGGCATTAGAGGAGGTGGAGGGAGGATGGCGGCTGAAGTGGAGGCGGAGCCTGGCGCCGGTGGTGACGGTGTGGAGGGTGTAGTAGGAGGGGAGTACAGAAGACAAGGGCGAGGGCAGATAAATCGAGCCTCCACGTTGTATGGGGAAATAGCGGTAGTGGAGTGACTCGCCCCTACGTTGAGACCTGATAGGCTGTGACGAAGACGAGAAGGGGCTACAGTCACGGCGATTAGGTCCTTCGACTACGTCCCGACGAGTACATCGGGACTTCGCTCAGGATGACAGGACTTGTTTTATTATCTGTCCTACGAATGTTTAAGCGACGCTTTGGGGAAGGTGTAGGTAGCGATCGTGAGACGCGATGGTGGCAGGCGCATCGTTGAGGTTTCTCGACTACGCTCGAAATGACGCAACGTCCTGCCCTGCAACCCATCAAAAATGAGAAGGGCCCTCCGAATATTCGGAGGGCCCTGGGTGGTTGGGGGTGTGAGGGAGGTTAGGGGACGCCGACGGTGTCGTGGAAGGCTTTGGCGAGTTTTTCGATGCCGCGGCGGATAGAGTCGTCGCTGGGCATACCGAAGCAGAGGCGGATGTAGTTTTTGCCCTTGGCGGGGTCCACGGCCCAGTCCTTGCCCGGGTTGTAGATGACGCCCAGCTTCTTGGCGGCTTCCAGGGGCTTGGTGGTGTCCACGTTCTCGGGGAACTTGATCCAGAGGACCATGCCTCCTCGAGGAGTATAGAACTGGACGTTGGGTCCGAAGTGTTCTTTTAGCGCAGCCACGAGGACGTCGCGCTTGCGCTGGAGCATGTCGCGGACTTCCTCGATATGCTCCTCGTAGTGGCCTTCCAGGTAGTCGGCGACGATCCAGGGAGTGATCATGTTGGTGCCGACGTCGACTTTGGAGGCGACGAGCTGGCTCATGATGTCTTTAGGCGCCACCAGGTAGCCCAGTCTCATGCCGGGAGCCAGGGACTTGGAGAGGGAGCCGATGTGAAGGACCTGGTTGGACTTGTCCAGGGACTTGATGGAGTTTTCCCATTCTCCTTCATAAACAAGGTCTGAATAGCATTCGTCCTCGAAGATGGGGACGCCGTACTTGCCGGCGACTTCCAGCATCTTCTTGCGGCGCTCCATGGGCATGTTGGTGCCTGTGGGGTTCTGGCAGGATGGGATGGTGTAGAGGTACTTGGGGGTGACGCCCTTCTTCTTGAGGTCGGCGAGGATCTTTTCCAGGGCGTCGATTTTCATGCCTTCGTCGTCCATGGGGACGCCAATGACCTTGGCGCCGGCGCGGATGGCGTTGCGCATGGTGCCGGAATAGGTGAACTCTTCGACGAGGACGGTGTCGCCCTGGTCGATGAGGGTGTCGTTGATGAGGAGGATGCACTGGGTGGAGCCGGAGGTTATGAGGATTTCATCGGGGCTGGCGTTGATGCCGCGGTACTTTTTGAGCTTCTTGGACAGATACTCGCGCATAGCCAGGTTGCCCAGAGGGCCGTTGCCGTCGGAGTAGTAGACGGCCAGCTTCTTGCCGTGCTTCCTGAGGACCCGTTCGGCGGATTCGACGAAGTCGTCGACGGGGATGAGGTCGGGGTCGCTGTGGCCGGTGATGAAGTGGTGTTCGTAGATGCCCTCGTAGGTGGCCGCGGGCGGCGGGAGATTTTTGGCGTAAAGCTTTTTGTAGTCAAGGCCCTGGGTGGCCATTGGGAGCGCCTCCTGAAGTTATTGTCGAGAATGCGGGTGCGAGTCGGCCCCATGATAGCACCGCTGGAAAAGGGGTGTCCACTTGACAAATTCAGTGACAAGAACTAATGTGCTGCGCTATGTAGGCAAGCTGCTTTGTTATTGGTTTAGTTAATGTATTCTGCTTACAGTTGCAGGATGCCAGAATGAACAACGTCGCACGGTGGTCCTTCAGGTTCTTATTCTTGAGCGCCGTAACGGCGTCGCTGATCTTCTCTCTTTTTAATGAAGGTACGCTCGCTGTTGAGCCTCAAGCATCTAAGCCAGCCCGGGACACCTCCATGCCGACGGTTACTGTGGAAGTTGATCCGTCAGCTAACGATGGAATAATTACGTCATCGGATGGGAGAGTTCGTGTAACCGTTCCTAAAGGGGCGACTAATGAACCTTTACGTCTCGAACTGACAGCACTGAAGGGTTCGGGAGATGGTTATTGGCGAATAACTAGAGCCTTTGAGATAAACGCGTATGCAAGAACCAGAGGAGATGCCAAGGTTAGCCAATTTGCCAGGGACGTTGAATTTCGATGGAATTTCAGTGACGCCGAAATAGCCGGCCTGGAAACCAGGTCATTAAGGATGTTCTATTTTGATGAAGCGACGGGCCAGTGGGTCACCCTCACTAGCTAAATAGACTGGCAAAGCCACGAAGTGGTCGCGACATCAAACCATTTCAGTATCATTGGTGGCGGAGCTACACCTTCTATTTCAGGCCCAAGTGGAGTATTGGCGTTCCAGGTAGACCTTCATTCTGGAGCCTCTAGGTCGCAGTATCCCATAGAAGTTCCACCGGGTGCTGGCGGCATCCAACCAGATCTGGCTTTGGTGTACAACAGCGCATCTATAGATGAAATGCGAAGTACTAGGGACACAGGTTCGTGGGTCGGTATCGGTTGGAGCCTATCGCTACCCAGAATCACTAACAATCCCAATGCAGGGCAGTTCCTTGAACTCAACGGTGCAGGAGGCCAACTGCTTCAGAAATCCGATGGAAGTTTTGAGACTGCTCCAGCATCTTTCTTCAAAATCACTAGGAATTGGCCCTATTCGTGGCAAGTAGTAGACAGAGTAGGCACGTCCTATGTTTTTGCTACCCAACAGACCTATTACACATTTAATGGCAGTGATTGGACACCCAACTATCTCAGATGGTACGTAAACACCATAACAGATGTGCATGGTAATGAAATGTACATTAGCTATGAGGCGTCTGTGCGTCAATCTTGCAAAGATGGTTATGGCTGTGTGCAGAACGTTCGCTCGGTGTATCCCAAGGACATCTATTACAACAAATTTCAAAATACAGGAATACCAGCCGATGATTACCATGTAAATATTCATTTCAATTTTTCCTATGATGTAAACGATCCCACTGACGGATTTATACGCACCGATAACGTCAGGTCCAACGGCCCCCATAACCCAGCACCAGAAGTGATGGAAGATCGCAGGCTGGATTCCATAGAGGTAAAAGTTGATGGGGTCCTGGTAAGAAAATACGTTTTGCCTATTCGCAGACGGCCCCGCACACACAGGGGGTGGCAGGGAGAATGAAACTTGATGCGATTACTCAGTTTGGAGCCAACGGAACGTCTGCTCTCCCTGCTACCGCTCTCACGTACGTGGATAAGACTTTTGGATACTGGACGCAGTATGAACGAGTGCAGCCGCATACCTGGCCCTATATATCACAGGTGAATAACGATTACGGAGCAACAGTTTCCTATGTTTATGCCGAGATACCCAACGCACCATCAAGCAACTTGTGGTCGCGAATAACCGTTTCAAGTAAAACGATTTCTCCGGGAATCGGGCCAAGTAGAACAACAACTTACACCTATAACGGGGGGCCGTCCTACAACGGGGACTGTATAGGCTCATCAGAGCCGCTGGAATATCGTGGATTCCAGAGAGTAGACGAAGATGACGGCACCGGCGTTTTGGTGCAACACACCTATTATACCTGTGGAGGCCTAATTCAAATTACACATCCGTTAACCGGGGATGTGTCCTGGAAAAACACGAATCAGCTTAAGGGGCATGAGTACGACACATACTGGAGGCGATCTCAACAACTCTACCTGAAGCGGCAATACACTGATTGGAGCTCAGTCACATTGAGCGACAGCGGCTCTCATAGGATTTATCTTGATAATGCCGGTACATATACAGCAGATGGCTCGAATAGCAAGAAGCGATGGACTTGGTATGGCTATGACTCTTATAACAACCAGCGGTGGATAAAGGACTATGGCGATACCTCTTGGGTGCTAGGGAATGACGTCAATACTGGAGATGAAGTAACAACATGGCGGGCCTTTGCCTACAACACCACGGCCAACATCCTAGAGAAGCCATATCGTGAGCGGGTTTATCAGGGCATCAAGGATTCCGATGATGGAACTGGCAATATCCTCTCAATGAACCAATTCTACTATGACGGCAACAATGCTGATGGACAACTTGGAGCCTCACCATCCAAGGGAAATTTAACCCGCACCCAGCAGTTCATCAAAATCGACGGCTCTAGCTCCATCAACACTTATCATGTTTATGATTCCTTTGGGAATCTCTCGGAAGTAACAGACCCTAACGGCAACAAGAGTTTCCTGGATTATCAAGACAATATTTAGCTTAGCCGGAGAACAAATCCTGACGGTATCACTGGCCTGGTTTCCCATTGGCGCTTTTTTGAAGGTAGTGGTGTATTGGCCGCCGACAGCAAAGGGTCTAACACAGGAACCCTAACCAACGGCCCATCCTGGGTGGATGGGAAGTACGGCAAAGCCCTGAGCCTGGATGGCGTAGACGACTCCGTGCAGTTTCCTGCTGTCAACTCCACCCAGGTTATCACGCTTAGTCTGTGGATCAAGTCAAGCAACGCCACTGGCTGGCGCGGCGACGCGGTATACAAGGCCGGGAGCTACACCATTGGCCCTACGGTCACTGGTGGCCTCGACATCAACTTCTCAGTCAACACTACCGTGGCGACGCACGACCTCATCACTACCGTGAATGACCACCAGAACTGGCACCACGTCGTAGGGACCTATGACAGCGCGACGAGTACCCAGAAGATCTATGTGGACGGCGTGCTCAAGAACACCAGAACGACGACTGGGACAGTGGTGTCCAATGGCAACCCCATACAGGTGCTGCTCACAGGGTCCGTTGACGAGGTGCGCATCTATAACCGGGCTCTCACCAGTGCTGAAGTTACGACACTGTATCACAACGGCCTCAGCGAATCGGCTACATGGGAGTTAGGGTCTGGTAGGCCTCTCTCGGAGACAGATGTGAACGGGCAGACCATATCCTTTGAGCACGACACCTTCAAGCGAATAACGAAAGTAATTAAACCTGGCGATTCCTCTGCCAGCCCCAGCGTCACATACAACTACAACTCGTGGGGAACCCTCAACTCCCAGAACCTGGAAACCGTGGTGAAGATAGACGGCAGCAATAGCCTGTGGAGCAAGCAGTACTTTGATGGTATAGGACAAGTTGTACAGATACAGGCCAAAGGTGAGACTGAAGGCGCAACAACATACACCGTCATCCAAGAGACCACGTCCTTCAACACCCAAGGACGTTTGGACAAAAAGTATGTTTCTCAGAAGCTAGACTCGACACAGGTAAGCGGCTATAAAGTCCCGGAGGCATCTTGGAAGTACATTAGCTTTGTATACGATGACTTGGGTGAAGTTTCGACACTGACTAATCCCGATGGCACCACGATCACCTATACACGAGATTACGCCAATGCGCCCTGGCAGGTAACCAGCACCAATGCCAGAGGAGTCAAGAACCGACAGAGTTTCGATGCTAACGGCCGGCTGACCAAGGTTGCCGAATATGACTTTTCGCATAGTATTTACGCCACCGCCAACTATACCTATGACCTGTTGGGCAATCTGACAAAGGTTCAGGACAACAGTAGCAACCTAACTACAATAAGATATGACGCTCTGTCCCGTAAGATTGGCATGTCAGACCCGGATATGGGCAACTGCGGCAATCTGACTACTACCAACCCCAATTCATCTTTCCCCTGGTACAGCGCGCCCTGCTGGAACTACGACTATGACGCCAATGGGAACCTTGCGAGACAGCGGGACGGTAAGACCCAGGATATCTACTTCCAGTACGACGCTTTAAACCGAATGACTTGCAAGTCCACGGCTGCAAGCTGCACCGGCACGATACTGGCCCAATACACCTACGACGACACAGCAAGTGGGAACATGGGCAAGGGCAAGCGCACCGGTATGACTGATGCCTCAGGCTCCATGAATTCCAAGTACGATAGCAGGGGGAGGCTCACCGAAGAAAAACGTACTGTTGATTCCACTATCTATACAACCAGCTTCACCTATGATGGCGCAGACCGCGTCACGACCATCACCTATCCTGACGGCGATGTGGTGACCAATGGCTTCAATGGCGCCGGCCTACCCAGGACGGTTTCCGGCTCGGTTGTTGGCAATTTGGTGACCGAGACCCTCTACAACCCACTGCGACAAATCTCCCAAATTGACCTTGGCAACGGACTTAGAAACGTTTTCCACTATCACGGATTGGACGCTGTGGACGGGGGCGATGCGACGAGCTACTGGGGAAAGCTCTACCGCATTAGAACCTACAAAGTGTCTGACAGCACCGACCGCCTTCATCTGAAGTACTGGTGGGATGCAGGAAGCAACCTCACTCAACGCAAGGACGTTCAAGCCAGTGAGACCGAGACGTTCACCTACGATTTCCTAGATCGGCTGACAGGGGCCAGCGGGCCGTACACTGAGTCCTACGCCTATAACGCTATCGGCAACATTACCAACAAGAATGGGACAAGTTACACCTACGGCTCCTCTAAGCCTCATGCTGTAACCGCAGTGGGGTCTGCAATCTACGCCTATGACGCCAACGGGAACATGACGGACCGAGGGACTCAAGACCTATCCTGGGACGCTGAAAACCGCTTAGCCTCAGTGACAGCGGTGTCTTCTGGTCTCAAGGCCAACTGGCGATTTGAAGAAGGTTCAGGAACAAGCGCTCAAGACAGCACTGGGAATGGCTACACAGGCACCCTAGTTAACGGGCCCACATGGGCAACAGCAGGGAAGGAAGGCAAAGCTCTCTCCTTTGACGGAGTTAACGACAAGGTAACTTACTCGCCGGCCATTGCAGGCCATCCATTCACTGTCTGCCTTTGGGCTAAACAGAACGGCTCTGCTGCCACCAGCATCTGGGGGGGAGGGAGGCACCGATAGCGCCTACCATGTAGCAATACAGTCGACAGGCACACGGTTCAAATTCAGGCAGCGTGGCCTGAATGATACCTTCTACGATGTCCAGGGGCCAGAAAGCGCCAACGACGGGAACTGGCATCACATCTGTGGAGTGAGCGCCTCGGATACAAACCACATCCTTTACATAGACGGCGTACAGGCGGGCAGTAATACCGATAATGTGCCATTTGTAGCTTCTGCTGGACTCACTGGTAGGATAGGTACCCTTTTTGCCCAGGTGGAGGAGACCTACTTCAACGGTAGCATCGATGAAGTGAGGATCTACGAGCGCGCTTTGAGCGCTGCTGAGATTGCCACCATCCACGCCAACGGCTTTGAGACCTACGTCTATGACGGCGACGGGGTGAGGGTGAAGAAGACGGTGGGCGGCACTACCACGGTGTACGTCAACAAGTACTACCAGGTCACGGGTAGCACCGCCACCAAGCACTACTACTTTGGCGGGCAGTTGGTGGCGGTGAAAGAAGGCGCCGCCCTCCGCTACCTCCACACCGACCATCTGGGCTCCTCCAGCGTGCCCACCGATACCAGCGGGGCCAGCGCGGGGAGCCAGACCTACAAGCCCTTTGGCGAGACGCGGGCGAGCAGTGGGACGTTTGGGACGGACAGGAAGTTCACCGGGCAGCGGCTGGACGGGACGGGGCTGTATTTCTACAACGCCCGGTATTACGACGCGGCGTTGGGGAGATTTATTAGCCCTGACCCACTGATTCCGCATAGATACAACCCCCAGGCTTATAACCGGTACTCATACGTATTCAACAACCCTCTTAGATACACAGACCCAACGGGGTACTGCCCATTCTGCGACTTCGTGTCAAATACGTTTCAGGCCGTAGCTTCTGATCCGCTGGCTGTCGCACACGTCGGTTTAGACCATCTAGGCTACGTCCCAGGGCCTTTAGGCATGGCGGCTGATGCCTTAAATGCCGGCCTCTATCTGGCGGAAGGGGACTTTGCTAACGCAGCGCTCTCGGGTGTGGCGATTGTGCCGGTGGCGGGGGATGCGGTGAAAGCGAGCAAGAGCCTTAAACTAGCTGATGACGCCGCTGCTAAAATGAAGGAAGTTCATAAGAGGGGTAAGGCCGGAGAAACCCAGTACGGGGTTGACGATCCTAAAAAGAAAATCGTCTCACTGTCAGGGATGGCTACAAAGCGGTATCCAGACAAGGTCACTGATACAGCTATCCATGAAGTCAAAAATGCTAAGAAGGTGCGCCTAGATAGCCAGCTAAAGGACTACATTCTCTACGCAAAACAGAAAGATATAGACTTTATTCTGGTTGTCAGGCGGAATAGTAAAGTAGACTCAAGCATAGAGAAGTACGCGAAGAAAAATGACGTCAACATTCGTATCCTTTATGAGCTTGAGTAAATAACTTATATGAGCTTTCAAAAGACACGTAAGTGTCCTGAAGGTTACCCAGCGCCTCAGGTACCAGAAAACGAGAAGGAGAAAAAAGTCTACCTTCGTAAGGCGACGGCTGAAGCCAAAGAAGCAGCAGCGCCCCTGCTAAGAGAACTAGCCGATATCGGGGTCAATGTTGAATCTATTTGGGACCTGGTGAATTACAATTTTGACTATCGGCAGGCTGTGCCGATTCTGATTGACTGGCTGCCAAGGATGCAGAATATAAGAGTAAGGGAAGCAATTGTAAGGGCCCTGACGGTAAAGTTTGCTAGTCCCGCGGCTATATACCCTCTCCTAATAGAATTCGAATGCGGTAGTGAGTTTATTAAGTGGGAAGTGGGTAATGCCCTTGCCGAAGTAGCAGATAAGAGTGTGTTCGACGACATCTTAAGACTAGTCAAGGAGCCTCAGCACGGGACGGCGCGCCAAGAGTTGATAATAAGCTTAGGACGCCTGAAAGATAAAAGAGCGATTCCTACCCTTGTTAACCTACTGAGGGATCCAGACGTCCAGGGCCACGCAATAAACGCCCTGCGCCTCTTGAGTGCTACTGAGGCCAGGTCCGCCATAGAGCCCTTCTTGGCCCACGAGAAAGCGTGGATTCGTAGGGAAGCCAAGTCAGCCCTCGGGAAGTTTGACAAGCTAGGGAAAGATTCTTAGCTGTTAAGGGAAGAATTGCTTCCTTATCGAATTCTATGTATCACTGCCTGGATCATGTAATGGTAGAGGGCAAGGCGGTGAAGGTATAAGCGTGGACAGCAATTGAGATTCCTCCTTGATGCGGGAATCCAGGCAGGCTTTTTCTGGGGAAGGAAAGGGAAGGGGCTGAGATAAATTGGTACAATGCCTCCATAGTGTATTCGTTGGGAGGTAGGAGATAGCTATGTGGAACAACATGAAGGTTATTGACGCGGACGCGCACATGCACGAGCCGCAGTATTTGTGGGAGCGGTATGTGGAGCCGGCGTTTAGGGAGCGGGTTCCCAAGGTCATCGGGATGAATGGCATCAATTTTATCTATGAGCCGGACGGGAGGATTATTCCGCACGGGCAGGGGAAGACGGGGCATTCGGCGGCGGCGTATCGATGGATGGAGAAGAAGTACGGGGAGGCGTACCGGCAGTGGTGGTCGCCGGAGATCCGGCTGAAGGATATGGACAAGCACGGGTGGGACGCGCAGGTAATCCTGCCGACGGGCGGGAACGGGAGCTTTGCCGGCGACGCGGCGCTGAAGGACCCGGAGGTGGGAGGCGCGCTGTCGAGGGCGTACCACAACTGGTGCCGGGAGTACTGCGACGCCAACCCCAAGCGGCTGTTTTTCACGGCCATACTGCCCGCCGGCGATGTGGAGATTATGATGGCAGAGGCGCATCGGACGGTGGAGAAGCTGGGAGCGGTGTCGGCGCGGAACCCGCTGCTGCCGGAGGGGAAGTGGCTGCATCATTCGGAGATGGATCCGCTGTGGCAGTTCGCGTCGGAGGCGGACTTTCCGATCACCATTCACGGCGAATATTTGAGGCGGCGTTTTCAGCCCTTCGCGTCGATAAAAGGGAAGGAGCCGGCCTTTGCGGCGCTGGACCATGCAGTGGGGTTTGCCTTCGACAACATGGCGACGCTGGGGCACTTTATCTTCGGCGGGGTGCTGGAGCGGTTTCCCAAGCTGAGGCTTGGGATACTGGAGTCGAACGTGGGGTGGGTGCCTTTCTGGTTGGGGAGGCTGGACGAGCATGCGCACGGGCGGCAGAGCGCGTTTTCGGACGAAGGGTCGATACCGCCGCTGCAGCCCAGCGAGTATTTCAAGCGGCAGTGCATAATGTCGGCGGACGCGGACGAGCCGGGGCTAAAGTACGCGGTGGACTTTCTGGGGGAGGACCATCTGGTGTTCAACACCGACTATCCGCACCCTGACGCGCCAGACCCTGAGAGCGTGAGGCCGGCTTTTGACGCTCAGCCGATAAGCCAGAGCGCGAAGAGGAAGATTTTGTGGGATAACGCGGTGAGGCTGTATGGGCGGAGGATGGGGGTTTAGGGGGGCCGCCAAGGCTGGGGAGCGGAATGCTCTAAGCTGACGCGGTCCTCACAGACACCATCCTTGTTCTCATTCGTAATACCATCCCCTAGCCCCTTCCTGCTGGAAGGGGAGATCTAAAAAGAAGCACCAATTCCCCCTCTATCTCCCCCTTTTCCTCACAGGAAAAGGGGGAGGACCAAATAAGACAACCCATGGCCCCATGATGAAAAAGCTTGGTTGAAAAGGGTGGGGGCGGGTGATAACCTTGCCAGCATCAAGCCCCGCTTAGCCACATTCAGAAAGGCTATTTAGATGGCACTACCAGAAAGAATGAGGTTTGGGATTTTCATGGCGCCTTTCCAGGCGTTGGGAGAGAATCCGACGCTATCTTTGGATCGAAGTCTAGAGTTACTACAGTGGCTAGATTATCTAGGCTATGACGAGGCGTGGGTGGGGGAGCATCACAGCGCGGGGTGGGAGATCATCGCGTCACCGGAGGTGTTCATCGCGACGGCGGCGGAGCGGACGAAACATATAAAGCTGGGGACCGGCGTAGTGAGCCTGCCGTACCACCACCCGCTGATGACGGCAAATCGAATGGTGCTGCTGGACCACCTGACTCGAGGGCGGGCGATGTTCGGGGTGGGACCGGGGGCGCTGGTGTCCGACGCGGTGATGATGGGGATCAACCCACCGACGCAGCGGCCCCGGATGGAGGAGTCGCTGGACGTGATTATGAAGCTGTTCACGTCGACGAAGCCGATTACCCACGAGTCGGACTGGTTTACGCTGAAGGAGGCGCGGCTGCATCTTCGGCCATATACGAAGCCGCACATGCCTATCGCGGTGGCGGCGGTGCAATCGCCGTCGGGGATGATGCTGGCAGGGAAGCATGGGGCGTCGATACTGACTATCAGCGTGCCGGCGGTAGGCACGGGGACAGGGAATAACTCGGGGATGCCGGCGAGGAAGTCGCTGAAGGAGTACTGGAAGATAGCGGAAGAGTCGGCGGCGAAGCACGGGAAGACGGTAAAGCGGGAGGAGTGGCGGCTGGTGGCCCACGCGTTCCTGGCGGAGACCAAGAAGGAGGCCATGGACCGGGCACGCCGTACGGCGGGGGTGTACCAGCGGGAGTATTTCGAGGAGACGCTGGGGAACGCCATCGACTACAAGGGTCCGATCGACGGGATAATCGACTTTTTGGTGGGGACGGGACAGTGGTGCGTCGGGACGCCGGACGATTTGGTGGAGTATATACACCGGCTGGACGAAGAGAGCGGCGGCTTTGGGGGTTTCCTGGTGCAGGGGGCGGAGCTGGGAACGCGGGAGGAGCTGATGCACAGCTATGAGCTTATCGCGCGTTATGTGATGCCGAAGTTTCAGGGGTCGCTGGAGAACCTGGTGGGGTCGAGGAACTGGACGGCGGAGAGGAAGGACCAGTTCCAGGCGCTGCGTCGGAGCGCGCTGACGAAGGCGCAGGAGGATTTCGCGAAGAAACGGTGATGGGAAGAGGGGCTTGTCTATAAAAAGAGAGGTGGTTTTAACGCGACTTCTCCTTTTGTCACGGGATCTATCTTTGTAGCGCCAAACCAGTTTTCACGCCGATCAGATTCTTCGACTGCGTCCCGACGAGTACATCGGGACTTCGCTCAGAATGACAGTTCCCCCTACCAGCCTTCCCCCACAACGTGAAAAAGAAGCTAGGCTAGCGGGTGGCCTTCTATGAGGCGTTTGCCGTAGATTTTGACGGAGTTGTCCCAAAGGATTTTGCGTTTGGAGTCGTCAGAGAGGGGCTGCTCCAGCATCTCTTTGAGGGGAGCGGAGGTGGAGGGCGCGTCGGGGTGCGGATAGTCGGTGTTGAAGACGATGTTGTTGTCGCCGATGTAGTCGACGACGTACTTGATGGAAGGCTCATCGGCGTCGGCGGCGACGGCGCACTGACGGAGGAAGTATTCCTGAGGTGTGTGCTTGAGAGGATGCTCGTCGAACCAGACGGACTGGCGGCCCTCGCAGTACTTCTCGAGGCGGTTGAGCCAGAAAGGTACCCAGCCGGAATTGGATTCCAGGATGAGGAGGCGGAGCGTGGGGTACTTGTCCAGGAGGCCGCCGTAGATGAAGTGGCCGAAGTTGATCATGTTTTCGACGGGGAACTGAATGGCCTGGCTGAGGGCGATGTAGGCGCCGGTGCGCTTGGCGTATCGAGCAGCGGCAGCGGGCTCGCCGCCGGCGCTGGTGTTGCCGTGGACGGAGATGGGGACATCAAGGCCCTGGACGGTGTCGAAGAAGGGGGCGTAGTCGGGGTGGTCGAACTGCTTGTCAGGGATAGCGCGAGGGAGGAAGACCGAGACGGCGCCAAGTTTTTCGACAGTGCGGACGCTCTCTTTCACCATCTCTTTGGGGTGGGTGCCCGGGACTATGGCGGTGAACCTGACGCGCTTTGAGGAGCCGCTGCAAAAGTCGTAGGCCCAGTTGTTGTAGGCGCGGTGGAGGGCGGGGAGGACATCGGTCTCGACGTCGCCCGGAAGGGCGGCGGCGTTGGTGGGAAGGCAGACCTGGATGTCCCAGCCTTCGGTATCCATGTCGATGAGGCGGCTTTCGAGGGTCCAGCCGGCGCGGAAGGCGTGGCCGAACTTGTTCTCCATCTCGGAGTAGAGGGTGTTGGCGCGGACGGCGGAGAAGGGCTTGTTTTCGGCCTTGTAGACTAGGCGCGCCTTGCTGATGATGTCGGTGACGATGGGGCGTCGGTCGTAGAACTCCTTCTCGACGTACTTGTCCCAAATGTTTTTAGGCTCGTAGAAGTGGGCGTCAGCATCGATGACTCGGAAGCCGTTGCGCATAGAACCCTCCTATGAGAATTGTCTTAGGGTACTTGTGAGTTTTCCCAACACAGAATTGAAAAGGATAATCGCACTGTAGTATTAACGCCCGTATCGTGTCCATAGGGTTTTACCCCTCAACCTGCGCCTTCTCCCACAAGGGGAGAAGGAATTTGCTTAGTGCCTGTCAATCCTTTTATCTGCATTCGGCCTCAGTGAGCAGCAGGCCGCTATTGTACCCGGAAGTTGTCGACTTCGGCGTGGTGGATGAGAGGGGACAGCTGGTCAAAGAAGTCGTTAAAGAACTTGCGGGCCTTAGCGTCTTGCATAGCTTTGGTGAAGGAGTCCTCGATTTCTCCCATGCTTTCGGCTTCCATTTCGTGGATGACACGGTCGGTGCGTCCGCTGAGGTAGTCGGTGAGGATGCGGGACTTCAGGGTGAAGCCCATCTTTCTAATCTACTTGTCCTCGTCCTTAAGAAGCTTCACTACAGCGTCGGCTTTGCCGACCCTGGCGATGAATGTGCGGCGATGGACTACAGACATGGCGCGCCTCCTTGGAAGGTTGGGGCAATTATATAAGTAAGTCTTAGGTTACACAAAAGGGCATAAGAACAAGGGAAGAGGGTTGACCACCTAGCCTATCTGATATAAAGCCGTATCGGGATGATAAGCGGACCAGCCGTACCATTCGGAGATGAAGGAGGGGATGAACTGGAGGCTGGCGCCCTCACAGCCCTGGGAGACGCATCGACCCTGGAGGTCCCAGAGGTTGCCGGTGGCCTTGTCTTTAAGCTGTGAAGCGTTAGTCTCTGAAGGAGCAAACTCGAGAACTTTTCCTCCTACCACCCGTGAATAGGCAAGGCCAGTCTTTGCTGAAGCGTCAAAGAAAACGACAATGGGCAGGCTGTTAATTTCGTCATTGAGGATGCCGGCGGCTTTAGAGAGAGCGTCGACCGGGTAGGCTTTGTATTGGCCATTGACTTCGACGCCCACGACCAGGGCGTTGGCCGGCAGGCGCTTGTCGCCGTAGAGGGCTTCGCGGGGGTCAAAGTCGCCGATGGGGAAGCGGCGGTACTGGTTTTTGAAGGTGGTGTTGTTAGAGAGGACCAGGGTGTCTTTGTGGGCTCTCTTCCACTCGCCCCAGGTCATTTGAGGCAGAGCGATGATTTTCATTCGCTGGCCCTGGAGGGGGCCGCGGGTGGCGCGACCGTCCAGGTGGGCCCAGATGGTCCGAGTCTCACGGTCTTGCATAATCAGCACTTCTCTATCGAGGCCGAAGACTTCAAAATTGAGGTGCTGGCCGTTGACTGTGGGGTTGAACCCAACCCCTGAGCTGCACTTAATTCAATACGTTATCAGGACGGGTGAGCCTTGAACCATGTCGTTGGCGATGTGGTGATACCACATCATCATGACGGGGTAGGCGCGGGCCTCGCCGTTCAGTTCCAGACCAAGGACTAGGTCGTCATCGCGTAAGTAGGAGGCGTCGCCGGCTTTGACGAAGGTGGGGCTATAGAGGGGGACGAATTGGGTCTGACGTTTGTAAGCGGGGTCGAGGGTGGGTAGGAGGGTGGGAGTGGGGGAGGGAGGACTGGTGGATGCGATGGTGGTAGGGGAAGATCCTTCGACTACGTCCGAGTACGGACTGCGCTCAGGACTCGCTTCGCTCGGCCCCCGCCCCGATAGCGTAAGGGTGGCGGCAATGGTCGGTGTGGGCGTTTGGGCGGGGGAGGTCTGCGGGGTGAGGGAGGACTCGCCGCCGCAGGCGACGGCTAATAGGAGGAAAAAGAGCCAGAGGGGTTTTTTCACGCGAATATAATACATCGGGACGGTATGGATAGAGCAGAGTGGAGACATGGCATTATTAGGGATATACTCCCCGTAACTTTCTATGGAAAACCCCAAAGGAGGCGAGTATGCCCCTACCGCCAAATCGAGTGGACTATTTGCCGATTGTCGACAGGCCGGTTATCAAGTGGCCGAAGAAGGCGCGGGTAGCCTTTTGGGTGTCGCCGAACGTGGAGCATTACGAGTACCAGCCGATTTACGACGGAGTGCGGAACCCGTGGCCCCGGTCACCGTACCCGGACGCGCGGGAGTACTCCTACTGCGACTACGGGAACCGGGTGGGGTTCTGGCGGATGGTGAAGCTGTTGGACAAGAACAAGATAAAATGCACGGTGTCGCTGAACATGGCGGTGCTGGAGCATTACCCCGAGGTGCGGGACGCCATGGTGGAGCGGGACTGGGACTTCATGTCGCACGGGATATACAACACGGTGTACCTGAACACCTACAGCGAGAAAGAAGAGCGGGAGTTCTATCGAGACAACATAGACACGCTAAAGAAGCAGACGGGGAAGCAGTTGAAGGGGATGCTGGGGCCAGCCATATCGGGCACGGACAGGACGCCGGACCTGATGGCGGAGGCGGGGCTGATTTATCACACGGACTGGATGCATGACGACCAGCCGGTGCCGATAAAGGTGAGGAAGGGGCGGCTGGTGTCGGTGCCGTATTCGGTGGAGACCAACGACGGGATTATCAGCCGCAACTACGCCGACGGGGAGCAGTTCTACAAGATATGCAAGGCGCAGTTCGACGTGCTATATCGAGAGGGAGAGGAGAGCGGGCGGGTGATGTGCGTGGCGATACACCCGTTCCTGACGGGGCAGCCGCACAGGGCCAAGTACGTGGAGAAGGCCTTCGATTACATCATGAGCCACGATGGGGTGTGGCAGGCGACGGCAGACGAGATCGCGGAGTGTTACCTGGATAACTACTACGAGCAGTTTGTGTCGCACGCGGCGCGACTGAACGGGGAGGAAAAATAGCCATGCCAGCAACTCGAGGAAAGGTGGGGATGGACCATCCGCATTATGAGTGGTCGCCGATTATAAATCGGCCGAAGCTGAAGTGGCCTAATGGCGCGAGGGTGGCGCTGGCGGTGGTGGTGAACGTGGAGCATATGGAGTGGAACCCGCCGGAGGGGCATTATCAGGTCGCGGGGCTGTATACCAGGGGACTGCCGGATATTCGGGTGACGTCGCATAGGGAGTATGGGAAGAGGGTGGGGGTATATCGCTTGTTGGACGTGCTGGAGAAGCACGGGATACCGGCGACGGTGTCGATGGATGGATTGACGGCGAAGAACTATCCGTTTTTGGTGAAGCATTGCGTCGAAAGAGGGTGCGAGATTATCGCGCATGGGGTGTCGCTGAGCAGGATGATTACCAGCCAGATGTCGGAGGCGGAGGAGAGGAAGGAGATAAAGGCGTCGATAGATGCTATCAAGGCGGCGACTGGGAAGATGCCGATGGGGTGGTTCGGGCCGGAATACGGGGAGTCGCATCGCACGCCGCAGTTGCTGGCGGAGGCGGGGATTCGGTACGTGTGCGATTGGGTGAACGACGAGCAGCCGTACCCGATGACGACGAAGAAGGGGGAGCTGTACGCGCTGCCGATGAACCTGGACCTGGACGATGACTTCGCGCTGCGGGACAGGAAGTATCCGATGGACGAGTACGCAAAGCTGCTGGTGGATGCTTTCGATACGATGCATAAGGATGGGTTGGAGACTGGGAGGGCGCTGACGCTGAATTTGCACGCGTGGACGAGCGGGCAACCGTTCAGGACGTATTATTTGGACCAGGCGCTGGGCCGTATGATGGGGAAGAGGAGTGTGTGGGCGGCTACGGGAGGGGAGATTATCGAATGGTATAGGAAACAGGGGAAGAAGGGGAGGTGTAGAGAGGGAGGGCGCGGCGACTCGCCCCTACATTAAGGGGTCAGGGTGGAAGTAATGGATGAAGTGTGACAGTGGTCACGGCGATTAGATTCCCTTCGACCAGGCTCAGGGCAGGCTTCGACTGCGTCTCAGAATGACAAAATGGGGGAGGTTATCTGAATGGCGACGAAGACGATGATTAAGGGTGGGTGGGTGATTGGGTGGGGGAAGGAGGGGCATGAGGTGTTGGAGGGTGGGTGCGTGGTGGTGGAGGGGGATAGGATTTCTTTCGTGGGGTGGCCGTCGGACAAGGCGTGTCCGAAGGCTGATAGGACGATTGATGCCGGGGGGAAGCTGGTGACGCCGGGGCTGGTGAACCTGCACTGCATCGCGAACCTGGACGCGCAGGTGTTTCGCATGGACGCGCCGATTAAGGAGGGGAGCGGGTATTCCAAGCCCGAGGCCTGGCTGATGGACCCCAAGGCGCCGAATATATTGTCGGACGAGGACTATCGAGTGAGCGCGCTGTTTAGCGTGGCCACGCTTTTGAAGGCGGGGAGCACGTCGTTTACGGCGGTGACGACGAGCCTGACGAAGCGATGGGATGACGCCGAGGCGGAGCCGGCGGCGCTGGTGGAGGCGTCGGAGAGGCTGGGGGCGAGGGCCTGGGTGGGGCCGTTATTTCGCGAGGCGGTGGACTATACGCGACCTGACGGGACACGTGGAGAGACGTGGGATAGGAAGAAGGGGCAGGCGGCGTTCGACAAGGCGGTGTCGTTTGCCAAGTCGGTACAAAAGAAGAAGCACCCGCTGATCAGCCCGGTGCTGTTCCCGTCGAGGACGGACAAGTGCTCGGACGATTTGCTGAAGGAGACGATTCGGCAGTCGAAGGCGCTGGGCGGGATACACGTGCGAAGCCACTTCTCGGAATATTTGCAGGAGTATCGCGAGTTCAAGTCGAAGCCGGAGAACCGGGACAGGACAATGGTGGAGTGGCTGCGGGACGTGGGGTTTCTGGGCCGGAACGTGTGCCTGACGCACGCTATATACATAGCGGGGCACAGCGACACGGGTATGCCGCCCCACGACGATTTACAAATACTGTCCGAGACTGGCACCAGCGTTGGGCACTGTCCGGTGGTGTTCGGGCGGGGAGGGTCGAGGCTGGAGTCGTTCAGCCGGTATGTGAATGCGGGGGTTAATGTGGGGGTGGGGACGGACACGTTCCCGCCGGACCTGCTGGACGAGATGAGGGTGGGGTCGATCATCGACAAGACGGTGAACAAGCAGCGAGGCACGGGGACGGCGAAACAGTTCTTCGACGCGGCCACGGTATCGGGGGCGAAGGCGCTGGGGAGGGAGGACATTGGGAGGCTAGAGGCGGGATGCCAGGCGGACATAACGATTTGGGACTTCTCGAAGCTGGACGTGGGGCCGGTGGACGACCCGTTGAGGACGCTGGTGCATTTCTGCAACGGTCGTGACGCGGACACGGTGATTGTCGCGGGGAAGACGGTGGTGGAGGGAGGCCGGGTGGCGGGGCTGGACGAGGAGGAGCTGCTGCACAAGGCGCAGAGGGTGTGGGAGAAGTTCAAGTCGGGAATTGTGGGATGGGACTGGGCGAAACGGACGTCGGAGGAGGTGTATCCGTCGGGGCTGCCGAGGAGGGGGAGGAGGTGAAGAAGACTCTTGCGCTGAAGAGGCTGGAGGAGCGATGGCGGGAGTTTGGGGAGTCGTTGGAGGGGCTGCCGGATGCGGCGTTGACGGGTGGGGCTATCGTGGGTGAGTGGACGGCGCGGGACCTTATGGCGCACGTGACGACGTGGGAGGAGGAGACGCTGAAGCTGCTGCCGGTGATACTGAAGGGGCGGCGGACGCCTAAGTATTCGGCGCTTTATGGTGGGGTGGACGCTTTTAACGCGCAGTCGCACGAGAGGAAGTGGGGGATGGAGCTGGAGGAGGTGCGGAGGCAGATGGAGGGGACGCACCGGCGGCTGGTGGGGTATTTGGAAGGGGTGGCGGAGGAGGTGTTTGAGGGGAACGAGCGGTTTGTGCGTCGGCTGCGGCTGGATACGTACGGGCATTATAGGGAACATGCGGAGCATATTAGGGAGTGGCATGAGAGGAGAGGGTCCTAGCGGCCTGGGTACAAACTAGCAAAAAACATGCCCTTAAAAGATGTGATGAAGCGCATGGAATACAAAACGTTGCGTATTGACTAAATACGCAGACCGAAGTAAGGTGCTTTCTCGCGCGTCCTCTTCTAAATGGCGAAAGCGGTTAAGAATTAAGCGGAGGTACCTTGTGAAACGCACCTTACGCGATCGTATAAGTTTCTCAGTATGGGCTCTGGCAGCTTTGTTGGTAAGTATCGGCGTTATTGCAGCTTGCGGAGACGAAAGCACGTCATCGCCGACGGGCGCGCCGCAGGCGACGGCGACTTCCCAGCCCACGAGCACGCCGGTCCCGACTTCGACGCCAACGGCGGCGCCGAAAGTGCCGGTGTCGCCGAGGCTGGAGGTGGCGATGGTAACGCCGGGCAACCAGGTGACTATGTATCATCTGACGTTTTTCAGCGCCGGCAGCGTTCTAAGGCCTATGTATAACTTTCTGATCTGGAACGACGTAAAGAGCGACCAAGAGAAGCCAATGCTGGCGACGGAATGGTCGACATCGCCGGACGCAAAGAGCTGGACGTTTACGCTGCGCAAGGGTGTGCCGTTCCACGACGGCTCCGAGTTCACGTCTAAAGACGTAAGGCGGTCATGGGAGATAATCACGTCGGCCAAGAGCATCGCCACGGGGGCCAGCGACTTTAGAGGCAACATAGGGAGCGCCGACAATATCGACATCAGCGATCCCGGCAAGGTGACTTTTAAGCTAGCTCAACCCTGGCCCGAGTTCAGTTTCGCGGTGTCGGAAGCGTATACGCTGGCGATTTACAAGGCCGACCACTGGGATAAGGTGGGCGAGGAGGGCTACAAGGCCAATCCCATCGGCACCGGGCCGTTTAAATATAAGGAACTGAAGGTGAACGAGCACCTCCTTTACGAGAGGTTTAAGAAGAAGGGCGAGACGCACTGGTGGAAGGTGCCGGAGTTCGACGAGCTGCAGTTCCACTACGTCAACGAAGACGCCACCCGCCTGGCGATGCTGCTGGCGAAGGAGGTCCATATAGCGGACATCTCGCGGACCTTGCTGCCGCAAGCGCAGTCGAGGGGGTTCAAGGTCGCCAACGCGAGTTTGCCGGGGCTTGAGTTCAGGGGCGTCATTGGGGGGGCAGTACTTTGACAAGCCCATGGTAATCAAGGAAGGGGCGAATAAGGGCAAAGAGCATCCAGTATCGCCTACGTTTGATTCTAAAGACCCCTTTAGGAACGCGAATGTCAGGAAAGCGCTGAACCTAGCCGTCGATAGGGAGCAGATAAGGAAGACCTATTTTGGCGATGCGGGCATACCCAGCGCTGTCCAGGGAGTTCCGCCCTATCGGGGAGACCACAAGGGTGACTGGAAGTCCTATGCATACAACCCTCAGGAGGCCAAGAGGCTGCTGACGGAAGCCGGGTATCCTAACGGGTTTGAGTTCAATTTTTACGTGGGGCCGTGGACGGGTCTAAGCGAGGCGCCAGATATAGCCGAGGTGCTGGTGGGATATTGGAAAGCCATAGGGTTGAACCCGAAACTTGTGCCTGAGGAGACAAGTGTAACAATTCCAAAGGCGAGGGCTAGAGAGCTAGGTAAATCTATGACCATCTGGCAGGGGTCCATCAACACCTACCAACAGCACATGCTCTTCCTAGTGAGCAAGGTAACGGGTGCCCCTGGATACATATGGGAGTATGAGGAGCTGGACAACATGTACATTGAGCTTACCAAGGCTACGGACCCCAAGGAGAGGCTGCGAATTACTCAGCAGATGGGCGACTACGTTTACAATAACTACTTGAGTCTGCCCATGTTCTTTGTGGTGCCGCAGATAGCTTTTGACCCTGCGGTCTTGAAGGACTACAGCGTGAACTACAGGAACTTTGGGCCTGTGAACCACCACGAATTCTCGGAGCCAATTTACAAGTAGCCCACTGTTTCGAGGGGAACCTTCAGGGCGACGGCTTTAGCCGTCGCCCTGGTTTTTGTGTATCGTCTCGTAAATTTAGATACTATGAGTAATAGGTACTCTGAGTTAACTTCTTATGAATAAAAGGCCGCATGTAGTAATCATCGGGGCGGGGTTTGGGGGGTTGTGGGCGGCGCGTGGGCTGGCGGGGAAGGCGGTGGACGCGACAATTATCGACAGGAACAACTACCACACCTTCTTTCCGCTGTTGTACCAGGTGGGAGCCGCGGAACTGGAGCCGGAGGATATCGCGTATCCGGTGAGAAGCGCGGTGAGGGGACATCACAACGTGCGGTTTATGCTGGGGGATGTGAGCAGGGTAGACCTGGCGGGGAAGAGGGTAGAGGCGGCGGGGCACTGGATGGAGTATGACTACCTGATAGTGGCGACGGGAAGCCGCACTAGTTTCTTTGGGGTGCCGGGGGCGCAGGAGTACGCGTACCCGCTGAGGACGCTGGACGATGGGATAGCGCTTCGGAACCACATTTTGCGATGTTTTGAGAAGGCGTCGCATGAAGCTAACGAGGAGGCTCGGCGGGCGCTGCTGACGTTTGTCATCGTTGGAGGGGGGCCGACGGGGGTGGAGTTTGCGGGGGCGCTGTCGGAGCTTATTTACAGGCCGTTGAGGAAGGACTATCTAGGGTTGGATTTCGGGGAGGTCAAGGTGGCGCTGGCGGAGGCGTCGGACAGCCTGCTGTCGGCGTTTCCGCCGAAGATGCAAGCATACGCGCTGAAGCGGCTGCGACGGATTGGGGTGGAGGTGAGGTTGGGGTCGGTGGTGGCTGAGGTGTCGTCGGAGTGCGTAAGGCTGAAAGATAGGAGTGACGTGGCGACCCGGACGGTGGCGTGGACGGCGGGGGTGCAGGGGGATGTGGTGGTGAAGGAGTGGGGTCTGCCGGTGGGCAGGGGGAACCGGGTGACAGTGGAGCCAACGCTGCAGGTACAGGGGCAGTCGCAGGTGTACGCGGTGGGGGATGGGGCGATGGTGGGGGATGGGAAGTCGCTGCCCATGGTGGCGCCGGTGGCGATGCAGCAGGGGACGAGGGCGTCGGAGAATATTTTGCGGCAGGTGGAGGGGAAGGCGCCGGAGGCGTTCGAGTACAAGGACGCGGGGTCGATGGCGGTGATAGGGCGGAACGCGGCGGTGGCGAATTTGTACAACCGGTGGCAGTTCACGGGGTTTGCGGCGTGGGTGATATGGCTGGGGGTGCATCTGTTCAAGCTGATTGGGTTCAGGAACCGGCTGGTGGTGCTGACGAGCTGGGCGTGGGACTATCTGTTTTTCGAGCGGGTGGTGAGGTTGATTTTGCCGAGCGTGGAGGGGAGGGGGACACCTCCGCCCCGCCCCGACCCACCATCCTAACCTTCCCCCTCAAGGGGGGGAGGGACCAAGAGGGGGAGGCACTGCCCTTCCCACGCTGGTGGCAGGTGGTAGTGATAGAGGGTTGTATCTCTAGGGTTTCACCCTCTCTTCTGTTCTCTCCCATCAAGGGGGAGAAGGTAAAAAGCGGACTGACCTAGTTAGTGTCAGTGGAAACTGGGTTGCGGTAATAACAGATTCCTCGACTACGTCTCAGAATGACAAAAAGAGGCGCGGGTTGGCGAGGTGGGATGTGATGGTAGCGGACGGCGCGTTGAGGTTTCTCGACTACCCCATTCGGATACGTCCGAGTACAGACTTCGCTCAGGGCTAAAGGCTCATCGAAATGACGTAACACCACACCAAGCCACCCACCACCGAGGGAAGGGACTGGAATCCAGCTTCCGCTGGAATGACGAATCAGCAGTGAATTAGACGCGGTCGTATTTGGAGAGGCTGCGGAGTTCTTTGGGAGGGGTCATTTTGGAGCCGCGGATGGTGAAGGAGACTTCCGAGACGTAGAGGGAGCCGTGGGAGTCCACGGCGATGCCGTGGGGGGCGATGAACTGGCCGGGGCCTTCGCCTTCCTCGGGCGTGCCGAATCGGCATACTAGCTGGCCTTTGAGGCTGTAGATGGAGACTCGGTGGCCAAGGCCGGGGGCGTCGTCGACGCCGGCCATACCGTTGAGCTCGCCGACGTAGATGTGGTCTTTCCAGAGGACCATGGCGTCGGGCCGGTGGATGTTGTTCCACATGGTGACGAACTTGCCCTGGGGTGTGAAGACCTGGATTCGATGGGCCTCGCGGTCGACGACATAGACGTTGTCACGCTCGTCGATGGCGATGTTGTGGGGGCGGATGAACTGGCCGGCGTCGATGCCGGGCTCGCCCCAGGAGAACTTGTACTTGCCCTGGCTGGTATAGACGTGGATGCGGGAGTTGCCGTAGCCGTCGGAGACGTAGATGTCGCCGTTGGAGGGCATGATGGCCGCGGAGGTGGGGCGGTTGAAGGGCTGGCCGCTCCACTTGGGTGAAGGATGGTCGCGCCGGCCTAGCTCCAGGAGCTTTTTGCCGTCGGGGGAGAGCTTCTGGATGGTGTGGATGCCGTCGTCGGCGACGAGGAGGGAGTCGTCGTGGGCGATGTAGAGGCCGTGGGTGCGGCTGCTGAAGAGGCCTTTGCCTATGGTGCGGAGGTATTTGCCCTGTCGGTCGAAAACGACGATGGGGTGGTCGCCGCGGGTGAGGACGTAGATGTTGTCGTGGGAGTCGACGGCGACGCCGGGGCATTCCAGGAGCTTGAGGCCGGCGGGGAGTTTGGGCCAGGCGGCGACGTGGGTGAAGCTGAATCCTTTGGTACCGAAGGTGGCGGGCATGGGGGGCCTCCTGGGGAGGAGATGTGGGGGGATTGTAGCACTAGGGATGGGAGGGAGAAAGAAGCGGACATTAGGAGGGAGGAGGTTGGTTAGAGGCTGGCGGTGGGCATAGACCCTTCGCGGGGCTCAGGATGACAGGACCCTTTTTATTACCTACCCTCAGAATGTTTAGCCAACGCTTTGGGGAGGGCGCATCTGGCTGTATGGAGTGTAATGGTGGCAGGCGGATTGTTGAGGTTTCTCGACTGCGCTCGAAATGACGGAAAGAGAGTGGCCCGCCGAGTACTCGGCGGGCCACTGGGCTTAATGGGGATGGGGATTACTTGGACTTTTTGACGCGCTGGAGGGCGCGGCCCAGGCGCTGGCCGATGGCCTCCAGTTGGTCCAGGGAGGCGTTGGAGAAGGCCATGCGGCCGTGGGTCTTGTCGGTGGACTTGTCGAGGTAGAACTCTTTGCCGGCGGTGTAGAGGAGGCCTTCCTTGGCGGACTCGCGGAGGACGTCCTCGGTGGCGGCGTTGGGGGTCTCGAACCAGAGGAAGAAGCCGCCGGTGGGCTTGTTGAACTTGACCTGGGGGCCGCAGTTTTCCAGCAGGGAGGTGGCGAGGGTTTCGTTCTTCTTGGCGTAGACGGCGCGCACCTTCTTGATGTGGGGTTCCAGCTTGCCGGAGCCGATGTAGGCGTCCAGCATGTGGATGAGGAGGGGGCTGGTGCCCATGTCGAAGCGGACGCGGCCCATGGCGTCGATGTAGTCCTTGGGGGCCTGGACCCAGCCGGCGCGGAGGCCGGTGGCGATGACTTTGCTGAAGGTGCCTAGCTTGAGGACGCCCTGTCCGCCGGCCATGGCGTACATGGAGGGCGGAACGGGGTCGTCGAAGTAAAGCTCGGAGTAAGTGCAGTCCTCGACGATAAGGATTTCGTTCTCGGCGCACATCTTGATGAGCTCGGCGCGGCGGTCTTCAGGGAGGACGGTAGCGGTGGGGTTCTGGTAGTCGGGGGTGACGTAGAGCATTTTGACGCGCTTGCCCTGCTTCTGGGCCTTCTTGATGGCGGACTCGACGGCGTCGGGGTTGATGCCCTGGTCGTCGACCTCAGCGCCGACGACATTAGCCATGTGGCCCTGGATGGCGCGGGTGGTGCCGGAGTAGTTGGGGTCTTCGATGATGACGACGTCGCCGGGGTTGATGAAGGCCTGGGCGATGTTGTCGAGGCAGCCTGAGCCGCCGTTGTGGATGATGACGTTTTCGGGCTTGACGGGGAGGCCGTCCAGCCTGGTCTGACGCTGGGCGACGATGTTGCGGAGGCCGTCGAAGCCCATGACGCCGCCGTACTTGAGGGCGTCGGAGGGTTTTTGGACAAGGACCTTCTGGAAGGCTTCCATGATGTCTTTGGAGGGGAGGGTGGGGGAGTCGGGGATGCCGCCGGCGGCGATGATGGGGTTGGGGTGGTCGATTTTCCAGCCGGCGCCCGCGGCGGTGGCGCTGCCCGCGCCGATGGTGCGGGCGGAGTCGGAGAAGATATTGTTCATGTTAACGTTTTGCCACTTCTTGGCGGCTTCCTTCGGGTTGTTGGCTTTTTGCGGCATTTTTATCCCCTTTCGTGTCCTCTGGAGAGGAGGTTTATGTTTTAGGCAAGGCTGTTAGAGTTCGTAAGAGTCTATCATATTGGGGGTGAGTTGTAAGGGGAGAGTCTGATCCCTCCGCTGAAGCGCTCTAACATGAAAAGCCGGCCTTGTTCATAATCGGGATACCATCCCCTGGCCCCTTCCCCGACTGCATCGGGACTGAGTACAGCCTGCTGGAAGGGGAAGGGAAAATAAGGACCACCTCATCATCCCCCTTCGACAAGCTCAGGGCAGGCTCTATCCCCCTTTTCTCCTTTGCAATAGGAGAAGAGGGAGCACCAGAGGGGAAGGGCCAGAGGAAGCGTGGATTGTCGAAATATGGGCGCCGCTGAACGGATGACACGCTCAGGATTTCTTCAGCGAGCCTTTCGTGTGTCGAGATGGGTGCGTGCGGATGCGCGGGGGTAACTGGGGCAGGGAAGGGTAGGATGGGTGGAGGAGAGGCGGCCGGGGGTTAGGCGGCAATTTGCTGCTGCTGGACGGCTTCTGCGTATTGTTCAAGACCGGCGGATTTTTTGGCTTTGATTTCTATGAGGAGGCCGCACTGGAGGCACTGGAGGTAGGGGCCGTAGATGTCACCGTTGAGAAATAGGTCGCCGCGGCACTTTTTGCAGGTCTTGAGGTAGATAGCCATTGGGGGGATTTACTCCTTCTAAAGTAGGATTTTGCAGCCAATTGCTGTGCCTAGCCGGGATACCATCCCCTTAATCCCCTTTCCCGACTGCATCGGGACTAAGTACAGCCTGCTGGAAGGGGAAGGGAAAATATTTACCACAACCCCCTCCTTCGGTCCGCTGGAGGCGGACTCAGGACGGTCCGATTGCATCGGACTCCGCGATATATGCTTAAAGGTAGCGGAGCGTCTAACTCCCCCTTCGTCCTTCGGGGGATACTCGGGACAGGCTCTTTCAGGCCGAAGGGGGAGAACCAGACCGAACAACTCAGGCCACTGTTAATCCAAGGATGCATTAGTTCAGGCTCACGTGGTATGCGGGGCGTTTGAAGGCTTCACGCATGCCTTTGAGGGCTACGCGCTGGGTCTCCCGGATGGCGCCGATACGTTTTCCCATGATGGAGCCGACCTCTCGATAGGTGAGGCCGGCGCCGAACCGGAGGGCGAGGACTTTGCGCTGGTTGTTGGTGAGGCTGGAGAAGGCGGAGCGGACGGCTTCTTAGGAAGGCATGAAAAGGAAGGCCCCCTGGTTTTGGCCAGGGGGCAAGGTTTTTGTTGGTAGCGGGGGTTGGACTCGAACCAACGACCTTCGGGTTATGAGCCCGACGAGCTGCCACTGCTCCACCCCGCGTAACTATTGGTGCGGTTATGAGCCCGATCCGCCTGCGGCGGACCACTGCTCCACCCCGAGTCGATTGTTAAGAGTGCGGCGAAGTCCTAGTTGGACTAGTTGATGCTACACCCTGAGGAGGGAATTAACAAGAGAAAAGTTTTTAGTTTGCGGCTTTTAGCGTGGGTCAAGTCTGTCGGCTGATTAGTACCGGTAAGCTTAAAGCATTGCTGCTCTTCCACCTCCGGCCTATCAAGCAGGTAGTCTTCCTGCTGCCTTACCTCCCGGCAAGCCGGGAGAGGGAAGCCTAATCTTGGAGAGGGCTTCGCGCTTAGATGCCTTCAGCGCTTATCCACACCGCACATGGCTACCCAGCAATGCTCCTGGCGGAACAACTGGCACACCATAGGTGCGTTCCTTCTGGTCCTCTCGTACTAAGAAGAAAACTCCTCAAGCTTCCTCCGCCCACTGCGGATAGAGACCGAACTGTCTCACGACGTTCTGAACCCAACTCACGTACCCCTTTAACCGGCGAACAGCCGGACCCTTGGGACCTCCTTCAGCCCCAGGATGGGATGAGCCGACATCGAGGTGCCAAACCTTGCCGTCGATGTGAACTCTTGGGCAAGATAAGCCTGTTATCCCCGGAGTAGCTTTTATCCGTTAAGCCACGGCCTTTCCACGAAGAGCCGTAGGATCACTTTGCCCGACTTTCGTCTCTGCTTGGCTTGTAAGCCTCACAGTCAAGCTCCCTTATGCCAATGCACTCGTAGGACGATTTCCATCCGTCCTGAGGGAACCTTTGGACGCCTCCGTTACAATTTGGGAGGCAGCCGCCCCAGCTAAACTGACCACCAAGCAATGTCCCCTAGTTTTGCTAGGGTTAGAACCAGGACCACAGAAGAGTGGTATTTCAACGGCGGCTCCATCCGGACTGGCGTCCGGACTTCCAAGCCTCCCACCTATTCTACACATCCATGCTCCCAGACCAATGCCAGGATACAGTAAAGCTTCACGGGGTCTTTTTGTCCTGCAGTGGGTCGCTGGCATCTTCACCAGCTCTGCAATTTCACCGGGCCCTCCGCCGAGACAGCGGCCAAGTCGTTACGCTATTCATGCAGGTCGGAACTTACCCGACAAGGGGCTTCGCTACCTTAGGACCGTTAGAGTTACGGCCGCCGTTCACTGGGGCTTCAGTTCAGGGCTTTGACACCCCTCCCCTTAACCTTCCAGCACTGGGCAAGCGTCGGCTCCTATACTTAGGGTTACCCCTTAGCAGAAACCTGTGTTTTTGTTAAACAGTCGCCCGGCCATCTTATCTGCGGCCCCAGGGAGCTTTTGCGCGCGAGGCGCATGGCTCCCCGGGACGCCCCTTATCCCGAAGTTACGGGGCTCTTTTGCCTAGTTCCTTAGCGGAGGTTCGCCCGAACGCCTTGGGACATTTATCCCGGTCCACCAGTGTCGGTTTTCGGTACGGACACCCCTCTTCCTAACCGCGAGGCTTTTCTTGTCGGCATGGGATTGGCAGGATTTCCGTCCACCGAAGCGGACGAATTTCCTAGCCCCTCAGCTCGTAACGCCGGAGCGGATTTGCCTGCTCCGGCATGGCCTACGGGCCAGGACGCACCATGTCCAATGGGTGCGCCCTGCCTACCCTTCCGCGCCCCCCCTCGGTTTACGACGGAAGAACGGTGGTGTAGGAATATTAACCTACTGTCCATCATCTTTGGCTTTCGCCTACAACTTAGGACCGACTAACCCTACGCCGATAAGCGTTGCGTAGGAAACCTTGGACTTGCGGCGTCAAGGATTCTCACCCTGATTAACGCTACTCATTCCAGGATTCTCACTTCCCCCTGCTCCACCAGGCCTTACGGCCTAGCTTTACTGCTGGAGGAACGCTCCCCTACCTATCAGACCGATTAATTCGGTCTGATACCACAGCTTCGGTGGCAAGCTTAAGCCCCGTTACATTTTCCGCGCGGGACCCCTCGACCAGTGAGCTGTTACGCACTCTTCAAAGGATGGCTGCTTCTAAGCCAACCTCCTGGCTGTCTGGGGAACCCTACCTCGTTTCACACTTAGCTTGCTCTTAGGGACCTTAGCTGGTGGTCTGGGCTGTTTCCCTTTTGACCCGCAATCTTATTACCGCGAGTCTCACTCCCAGAGAACGGATAGACGGCATTGGCGGTTTGGTTGGGTTTGGTAAGCTCACGCCCCCTAGCCCATCCAGTGCCCTACCTCCGTCCACCTATAGTCTGAGGCTGCACCTAAATGCATTTCGGGGAGAACTAGCTATCACCAGATTCGTTTGGCATTTCACCTCTACCCACAGCTCATCCTGAGCTTTTGTACTAGCAATAGGTTCGGGCCTCCAGTGCACGTTAATGCACCTTCACCCTGGCCATGGGTAGATCATCTGGTTTCGAGTCTGCTCCTTGGGACTGGTCGCTCTATTCGAACTCGCTTTCGCTACGGCTACAGGACTCCAGTCCCTTAACCTTGCCCCACGAAGCAACTCCCTGGATCATTCTTCAATAGGCACGCCACCATCCCTCTTACGAGAGACTGTGACATTCTGTAAGCTTACGGTTTCAGGTCTATTTCACTCCCCTTCCGGGGTGCTTTTCACCTTTCCCTCACGGTACTGGTTCGCTATCGGTAGCCAAGGGTATTTAGCCTTGGAAGGTGGTCCCCCCAGATTCCCACGGGATTTCCCGTGTCCCGTGGTACTCAGGAAAACGCGAGGAGTCCCATCCCTTTGGCCTACGGGGCTATCACCCGCTATGGCAGTCCGTTCCAGGGACTTTCAGCTAGGAGTGGGATTTGTAACTCCTTGAGGAGGCTGAGGCCTCCTCCCACGTTTCCTACAACACCTCTGAGACATAGGCCCTCAGGCCACTAAGTCCCGGAGGTTTGGGCTATTCCCGTTTCGTTCGCCACTACTAAGGGAATCTCTTTCGATTTATTTTCCTCGAGGTACTGAGATGTTTCAGTTCCCCCGCTTACCTCTCCGATTTGCATCGGAGCAATGCGGCTCAACACCGCATTAGGTTTGCCCATTCGGGTATCCCCGGCTATGCCTGTTAGACGGCTCACCGGGGCTTATCGCAGTCTTGCCGCGCCCTTCATCGGCCCTTGGCTCCAAGGCATCCACCGTAAGCCCTTAGTAACTTGACCCACGCTAGAAGCCACAAACTAAAAACTTATTCTCTTGTTAAAGTGCAAAAATAAGGGCGGCTCAGTTGCCCAAGCCGCCGCTTAGGTGTCTTGAGACCTTTGTTACCGCTATGAACTGTTATGCAGTTGTTTCATTAGCCCTCGTATTATATAGGCCTGCGCAGAGTGCGTCAAGGGTTTTTAAACTTATTTTGAAAAGTGCTCAGGCACTGGTTTACAGCTTCGTTGTCACTGGGGGGGGCGCGTTGCTATACTCGCTGGCTAGAGTTTTGCCGCCAGCGGGAGTGGGCCTGTCCGTTAGATATGAAGTATAGATATGAAGTATAGATCGGTTACTGTTGAAGCGCCGGCGACGACGGCGAACCTGGGCCCCGCGTTTGATGCCATGGGCGTTGCCCTGGACATCTGGAACTGGCTAACGATGGAGGCCGGCGGCGAGTCCCGGGTGGAGGTGGAAGGCCAGGGGTCGGGAGAGCTGCCAAAGGGACGCGAGAATGTGGTGTACGCAGCAGCGCTGCGTCTGTTTAGGGAGGCGGGTGTTGAGGCGCCGCCGCTGAGGATTAGGTGCCGCAACAAGATTCCGTTGAAGAGGGGGTTAGGGAGCAGCTCCGCCGCCATTGTGGGCGGACTGGTAGGGGCCAACGCGCTGCTGGGGAATCCGGTGTCGCAGGAGAGGATGCTGGCGCTGGCGGTGGAGATGGAGGGGCATCCGGACAACGTTACCCCGGCATTGCTGGGCGGCGCGCAGATTGTAGTGACCGATGGGAACAAGCTAGTGACTTCGCCGGTGAGGATGCCGACGGACTTAAAGGTTGTGTTGTACGTGCCCAACGGGACAATATCGACGGCCGAGGCGCGAAAGGCGCTGCCCAAGCAGGTAAGCCGCGAGGACGCGGTATTTAATCTGGGGCGGGCGGCCTTGCTGGTGAACGCGCTGGCGTCCGACAGGCCGCAGGATCTAAGGGCGGCCACGGAGGACCGGCTGCATCAGCCGTATCGAGAGCATTTATTTCCAGCGATGAAGGTGATTATTCGCGACGCGTTGAAGGCGGGAGCTTTGGGGGCGTTTGTGTCGGGGAGCGGGCCGACGGTGCTGGCGCTGGCGCGAGGCCGCGAGATGAGCATAGCGTATGAGATGGCGGAGGGGGCGCGGAAGGCCAACGCGCCGGGGGAGACGGTTATCACCAGGCCTACCGAGAAGGGCGCGCATATAATTGAGGCTGCGTAGGGGATGGCGCTGGTTGGCCTAATACAGTCGAGGAATAAAACGGCAGTGGAAAGTTGCCTTAACAAAGGACCGTTTAGCCAGGGTTTCCCCCTCATCTCGCCACGGCGAGTCTTCGACCTGCACCTTCTCCCATCAAGGGAGAAGGAGTTTCTTGGTACTACACGAGTTTTTACTTACCACAAGGCTCAATTAGCCCTAGGCGTTCAAGGAGTGGGATAGACATGGCGTTGGTCGTCCAGAAATATGGGGGGAGTTCGGTATCGGACGCGGCCAAGATCAAGAGGGTGGCGGAGCGCATCGCGGCCGTTAAGGATTCGGGCAAGAGGGTGGTGGCGGTGGTGTCGGCCATGGGGGACACCACGGACGACCTGATAAAGCTGGCGAGCCAGGTGTCCTCTAGGCCGGAGCCGAGGGAGCTGGACCTCTTACTGTCATCGGGAGAGGTAGTGTCATGCACGCTGATGGCCATGGCGCTGCGGTCCATGGGGCACAGCGCTATATCGCTGACGGGAATGCAGGCTGGGATACATACTGATACCACCTATGGGAGGGCGCGTATAAGTCGGGTGGATACCAGCAGGGCGCTGAGGGAGTTGGAGCAGGGCAAGATTGTGGTGGTGGCGGGGTTTCAGGGGTTCACCGAGGATATGGACGTGACGACCCTGGGCCGCGGCGGCTCCGACACGACGGCGGTGGCGCTGGCGGCGGCGCTGAAGGCGGAGCGGTGCGAGGTGTATACAGACGTCGAAGGCATATACACGGCGGACCCCCGGATAGTAAAGGGAGCGCGGAAGCTCAAGGAGATAACATTTGAGGAGATGCTGGAGCTGGCGGCTTACGGGGCGAAAATGCATCCCCGTTCGATTGAACTGGGTTGGGTCTATAATGTGCCAATCTACGTCGCGTCCACGTTTTCGGACGCGCCCGGCACTTTGATTCATGGAGATGCAGCTATGATGGAGCATCGTGTAAAGGTTACGGGGGTGGCCTACGACAGGAATGTGGCTAAGGTCACGGTACAGGGTGTGCCGGACAGGCCCGGCGTGGCGGCGGGCATTCTGGAGCCGCTGGCAGAGGTAGGAATTAGCGTGGATACGATTGTGCAGAACGCGGGCCGTGACAACCGTTCCGACTTTAGCTTCACAGTGGCCCGCACGGACCTCGCCGAGGCGGTGAGACTCGTGAAGCCGGTGGCGCAGCGGCTGGGAGCGTCGGAGGTGCTGACAGACGGGACGCTGAGCAAGGTCAGCATTGTAGGGGCGGGAATGTACAACACGCCCGGCTATGCTTCCAGGATGTTTCGGGCGCTGGCGGACTCAGGGGTGAACATTGAGATGATTACAACGTCGGAGATACGTATCACATGCATAGTGTCGGAGAAGAAGCTGGAGGACGCCGTCAGGGAGCTGCACAAGGCGTTTAACCTAGAGGCGTCTTAATGGCCTTGGGGGAGACCACTCAGCCGCCCTGGCTTTCCATAATTATTCCCGCTTATAACGAGGAGTCCAGGATTGGGCAGACGCTGGAATTGGTCACGGCGTATTTGAGGGGGCAGAAGTATTCCTGGGAGGTGCTGGTAGCGAACGATGGGAGCGCGGATGGGACGGCGGAGATTGTGAAAGGGGTGGGAAGCAAGTGGACGAGGGTGAGACTGCTGGACTTGAGACACGGCGGCAAGGGGTGGGCGGTGAGGAACGGGATGCTGCAGGCGAGGGGGCGGCTCAGGTTTTTGTGCGACGCGGACCTATCTATGCCGATTGAGCATATCGAGCGTTTCATGTCGGAGGAGGGGAGCAGGTGGGATGTGGTCATCGGGTCCAGGGAGGCGCCGGGGGCGAGGCGGATTGGGGAACCGTGGGGTCGGCACCTGATGGGCCGGATATTCAACACCCTGACGCGGCTTCTGGCAGCGCCCGGGATTAAGGACACCCAGTGCGGTTTCAAGCTGTTCAAGGACTATGCGGCGGAGCGTCTGTTCAGTTTGCAGCGGCTGGAGGGGTTTGGGTTTGACGCGGAGGTGCTGTTCCTGGCAAGGAAGCTAGGCTACAGCGTGGGGGAGGTGGGTATAGACTGGCGTTATCAGACTCGGAGCAAGGTGAGCCCGGTAAGGGACTCGCTCAGGATGGTGGCGGACCTGTTCAATGTGCGGTGGGCTTACCGGCGGGGCGTGTATAAGGACAAAGAGCAGCCCCAGTAAGAGACTAGGCTGGTAGGCTGAAAAAGCGGCTCCGCCTAGGGTATTGCTGGGAATACCGGCAGGCTGCTGGGACTTTTTCAGTAAATTGAGTCAAAAGGGACTTGACCAATTCCGCATCTTAATGTAAGTGTTAGTTATTGGCCGTATAACCTGTGAGAGAAAGGGGATGGGGGTAGCTATACCATGTCCATGGAACTGGCACACTCAATTGACGCAACGAAACTGCGTCGGGACAAGTCTAAGGAGGCGGTGCAGCTGGCGCTGGAAGGCAAGTGGCGCGAGGCTATCAACGTAAACAAGGATATCCTTTATTACTACCCTGAGGACGTGGAGAGCCTGAACCGGCTAGGGAAGGCCCACCTGGAAGTGGGCGAGTACCCGCAGGCCAAAGAGGCGTTTCAGAAGGCGCTGTCGATATCGCCGCACAACACCATCGCCAAAAAGAACGTGGCGAGGATAGCGCAGATGCCGCGGGGGGTGTCGTCGGCGCAGGAGGGCCGGAAGGTGGCGCCGAAGCTCTTTCTGGAGGAGAGCGGGAAGTCCGGGGTAACCTCCTTGCGCAGCCTAAGCTCCGCGAAGGTGCTGGCGGCCGCCGCCGCCGGCGACCCGGTGGAGCTTCAGGCTTCGGGGAACACGCTGTGCGCCAGGGGGAAGGACGGGCAGGCGCTGGGGCATGTGGAGACGAAGCTGGGGACGCGGCTGATGCACTTGATGAAGCAGGGGAACAGGTATGACGCGGCTATTTTGAGCGTAGACCCCGGGAAGGTATCGATTATTATTCGAGAGACGTACCACCACCCGTCGCTGATGGGGGTACAGTCGTTCCCGGCGACGGGGTCTGAGGAGTATCCAAGCTACGTCCGCGAAGCCGCGGTCAGCTACGACATTGAAAGCGAGCCTGACGACGAGCCGGAGGCGGACCCGATGTCCATGTGGACGGAGGACGGGGAGGAGGCGCCGGAGCCGATGCCGCGCCGCAGTTCCCGCTCGAAGGCGATGAGCGAGGAGGAGGAAGAAGAGGATGTGGAAGAGGAGGAAGAGTAGAGAGGAGTAATGCCAAGATAACCAATTCCTCTTTAACTTCCCCCTCGATTGGTATAAGTACTTAGGATTCAAACGGTTTAGTGAGACCAACCTGACAGCGAGAGAGATAACTGTGCTAGGCTCATGTGGACATCACCACTTGTGGTTCTCGCTAAAGCTCGCTGAAAACCCACAGTCAGCCGTGAGGATCGGCTAGACAACAGTCCCTCGATGAGGACATGGTCAACCCAAACCCGTGGAGAGAAGCCTACTCTTCTCTCATTAGTTCTCCCGGTTTCTATCCGCTACGCCCGTTGAAACCAGCCGGAGTTGAAACTTATGACAAATAGCGCAAACATTCTGGAAAGGGACAGACGGTTCAAGGCAGTCCGGGAGGCCATGGTCGACGAAGGACTTGTTGGTCTAATAATTGCGGGCCATGGCAGTAACTTCGGGCGGGGCTATATCCGCTACTTTGCAGATGTTCACATATGGGAGGACATCAGCTTAATATTCATACCTTTGGATGGCGATCCTGTGCACGTTCACGTCACATATTCCTTGCCTTCCATGCCTGACACACTCTGGATTCCCGACTTCCGCCAATGGCCCGAACCAGAGAAAGAGCTAGTTAAGGCCATTAGGGATAAGGGAGTCACTAATGGCAACTTAGGAATAGCAGGGTTCAAAAAGAGGTTTGCGATGGGCGTTTATGAAGCGCTCAAGGAAGGCATGCATGGCATAAAATTTGTCAATGCCGACAGGTTAGTTGACCGGATAAGAGCGTTGAAGAGTGACTTTGAGATCCAGAAGCTTCGGAGTCTATGGCAGATGTCCCAAGGCGCTATGGAGAGGTTTGTGGAGGTCGTAGGCCCGGGAGTGACCCAGCGCGAGGCTGCAGCAGAAGCTGCCAAAGTCATTCGAGCTGCCGGATCGTTCACCGATTTGACATTAATCCAGGAGGGAGCCTTCAAGGGTCTGCCCAAAGATGTGCCGCTCCGGTGTGACGACTGGATCAACTTCCACCTGGAGGTATGCGGGGAGAGTGGCCACTGGTCGGAGATAAACGTCGTTTGCGCATTCAAAGGGCCTGATAAGTTTGAACAGAAACTCATGGAAGCCGAATATAGCGCCCTGAAAGAAACTAGATCTGCAGCCAAGCCAGGGATAAGTCTCAAGGAATTAAATGAGACCTTCCTTAAAGTAATAACTGATAATGGATGGGAGTTAGGAGAGCCTGCTTGGCACTACTCGTTCCACGGCCAAGGAATGGACGCAATAGAGTGGCCTTATTTTACCCCGATGCCCGAGGGCTCGGAAGACACGATACTCGAAGAAGGTATGGTCTTCTCCTACCACCCACACCGCGACACTATTCCGGCCGTTCGGAGACCCCCCAAGATATTCGACGGTCTTGTTATTACAAAGACTGGAGCTGAGACTTTAACGACTGATTGGGATTTCCTCTGGCGGATTAAGAAATAACAATACCTAACAGAGATCAATTTAATTCCCAGTCATTTAATTACTCTCTAAGATAACCGTGGCGATTTCTGGACCGGCTACACCCATTTTCGTAGAAATAATTCGGTGTGATTCATCGGGTGGTGAAACCAGGATTCCTAACGAATTCAACAATTTACCGAGACTGACCCCCAGACACAGCCATAATAGAATGCAGAGGAGGCCCCGAATCTATTCGGGGCCTCCTCTTTTGCAAAGCGGCTAGTTTAGGATTCGGGAGCCGTAGAGGCGGGCGGGGTTGTCCCAGAGGATGTGGCGCTTGGTCTGGTCAGAGAGAGGCTGGTCTAGGAACTGGGGCAGAGCCTTGTCGGGGTCGGGGGCGTCGGAGTGGGGGTAGTCGGTGTTCCAGACGAGCTTGTTGTCGCCGATGACATCGACGGCGCCCTTGATGCCGAGCTCATCCCCGTCGCAGGCCACCCAGAACTGGCGGTGGAAGTATTCGCTGGGTTTCATGGGCAGGGGGGTCTCGTCGAAGAAGACGCCCTGTCGTCCAAAGATATGCTCGTCCAGGCGGCCCAGCCAGAAGGGGAGCCAGCCGGAGTTGCCTTCCAGGAACGAGCATCGCAGGTCGGGATTTCGCTCCAGGATGCCGGTGTAGATGAGGTGGCCCATGGAGATCATGTTCTCAAAGGGGAAGCCGATGGCGTGTTCCAGGGCGATGAGGACGCCCTGCTTGCCGGCGTAGCGGGTGCCGGTGTGGGGGCTGCCGCTGCTGACGCCGTGGAAGGAGATGGGGAAGTCGAGCTCCGAGGCCAGGTTCCAGACGGCGTCGTACTTGGGGTCGTCCCAGGTCTCGTTCTCCAGGGGCTTGGGCATCATCATGGTGACGGCGCCGAGCTTTTGGACGCATCGGCGGGCTTCAGAAACGATGCCTTCGATGTCCAGGGAGGGAATTTGGGCGACCATTTTGAGGCGGGAGGAGTCGGTGCTGCAGAAGTCGTGGGCCCAGTTGTTATAGGCGCGGACTAAGGCCCAGATTAGCTCGGGGTCCTTGCCCTGAAGCTTGGTGGGGCCGGCGTTGGTGCCGGGGATGCAGACCATTTTGTCCCAGCCGTACTTGTCCATATCGGCGAGGCGGGACTCGGCGCTCCACCAGGTGCGGAAGGCCTCGCCGTACTTCTGCTCGTTGCGCTCGGTGACTTTGGCGGGGCGGACGCCTCGTATGCCGCCGCCGTTGGGGTAAAGCTCGCCGGGCTTGTAGGAGAAGAAGCGGCGGCCCTGATGTTTGTCGACGACGGGGCGTCGGTCGTAAAAGGCGGGCTCGACATATTTGTCCCAGATATCCAGCGGCTCTTGCAGGTGGGCGTCAGCATCAATGACTTTGAAGCCGTTCTTCACTAAAGTCACTCCTTGGAGGGGATTTTTAGTTAATTATAGAGTGCGGGAGGGTGGTGTCAAACTTGGGGGCGCTGAGTATCCTCTTTGTAGAGATGGCACCTAGTTCTCGGTATGGAATACCATCCCCATACCCCTTCCTTTCAGACGCGTGATGCAAATAACACTCCTGGTAATAAGCGGGGCACCCTCATCACCCTTAGTCCCTCTTCTCCCGACTACGGGAAGAAGAGGGACAGAAAAATAGGAACCACAACCCCCTCCTTCGGCCAGGCTCAGGACGGCGTCTAACTCCCCCTTCGCCTTCCAGGCCGAAGGGGGAGAACCAGACCAGCCCCCCAAGTCCCCATCTGTGCAAAAGGCTAGTGGTTTCCCATGATCCAGCCCATGATAAAAAGGCTCAGAACTTCCTTGTTGTGCATCATTGTGCATCACGCGTCTGCTGGAAGTGGAAGAAATAAAAGAATCACCTCATCATTCCCTAGCCCCTTTCCCGATTGACATCGGGATTTCGTCCTTCATCCTCAACTTCTACAAGGTAGGAGAAGAAGGGGAACCTGATGGGAGGAACCCCGGCAATCCCTCCGATAAAATCTGACGGCGACAGGCTGGTATACTGGCCGCGATTATTAGAGATAAAACTGAGATAGAGGGACAGCGGGAGGCTCGAAGGACGGAATTCGCGGGGGAGCTTTTTGGAGGGATTGCGGGCAATTATGGGTGGCCCGCCAGAGTGTTTAGTTTCGGGCAGTATGACAGGTGGCACAAGCGGCTGGTCTTGGAGTTGGGTGACCTTTCGGGGAAGCGGGTGTTGGACTTGTGCACAGGGACGGGGATGGTGGCCCAGAGGATGGCGCGGGGGTGTTCGGAGGTGGAGGTGGTGGCGGCGGATTTGAGCGCGGCTATGCTGGCGGAGGCGAAGGAGAACCTGGCATTCGAGATAGCTAAAGGGC
>VGZZ01000024.1 GCA_016872285.1 SAR202 cluster bacterium
CTCCCCCCCGGCTCCGAGTACAAAGGCCCCCTCCTAAACGCCATCAAGGACTTCGAGCGCGCCGCCGCTGCCGCCGATCCCCTCAAAGAGGTCGACATGGGCAGCAACAACTGGGCCGTCTCCGGCGACCGCACCGCTACCGGCAAGCCCCTCCTGGCCGGCGACCCCCATCGCGGCCTCGATACCCCCAACGTCTACTACCAGAACCACCTTGCCTGCCCCGACTTTGACGCCGTCGGCTGCTCCTTCCCCGGCGTCCCGGGCCTCCAGCACTTCGGCCACAACGCCTACGTCTGCTGGGGCGTCACCCACGCCGGCGCCGACTACCAGGACTTATTCATCGAACGCTTCGACAAAGCCAACCCCTCCTACTACGAGTTCAAGGGCCAGCTGCAACGCGCCCAGGTCTTTCACGAGGTCGTCAAGGTCAAAGGCGGCAAACCCGTACCAATCGATGTTACCGTCACCCACCACGGCCCCATTATCGCCGGCGACCCGGCCAAAGGCGTCGCCATCGCCTTCCGCTACACCCAGACCGCCGGCCCTAACCGCCAGGCCGAGGCCCTGCTATCGATGCTCAAGGCCCGCTCCACCCACGAGCTGGACCAGGCTATGCGTCACTGGGTCGACCCCGGCAACAACTTCCTCATGGCTGATGTCCACGGCAACATCGCCTACCTCACCCGCGGCAAAGTCCCCGTCCGCAACCTCGCCAACGCCTGGCTCCCCGTCCCGGGCTGGACCGGCGAGCACGAGTGGAAGGGCTACATCCCCTTCGAGGAGATGCCTCGTTCTCACAATCCTAAAGAGGGCTACATCGTCACCGCCAACCAGAAAATCGTCAGCGACGACTACCCCTACTACATCGCCCTTGACCACTCCCCGGACTTCCGCGCCCGCCGCATCACCATCCGCCTCACCGCCCTCAAAAAGGCTACCCTCGACCAGGTCGCCGCCATCCACGCCGAGCGCACCTCCATCCCCGCCCAGGCCCACCTGAAGGCCCTCAAAAAGGTCAAGCCCAAGGACGCCCTGTCGAAACAAGCCCTGGACATCCTCCTGGCCTGGAACGCCTCCATGGAGCGCGACGCCCCGGCCCCCCTAATCTACTCCGCCTACCGACTCCGCCTGGACAAGGCCATCCTCCTCCACCTCCTGGGCCCCATGCTCGACGATGCCCTGGCCGAAAGCGGCCGAGGCGGCCCTGTCCACGTCGGTCGCCTCCGCGCCCACTTCATCAAGCTCCTGGACTCCCGCGACACGTCCATGCTCCCCCCTCAGGCCACCTGGCCCGGCCTCATGTCGCAAGCCCTTGCCGAAGCCCTCCAGGACCTCAAGTCCCAACTCGGCCCCGACATGAAAAAGTGGACCTGGGGCAAAGTCCACCACACCGTCCCCAAGCACCCCCTCACCGCCGCCCACCCTGACCTGGCGGCCCTCCTGAATCCTCCTCAAATGCGCATGAGCGGCGACGGCGACGTGCCCCAGAACACCACCTGGTCCACCGGCCAGCCCTACACCATCTCCTCCACCGCCGTCCACCGCTACGCCTACGACCTGTCCGACTGGAACAACAGCAAATGGATTGTCCCCCTGGGCGCCTCCGGCCACCCCGGCTCCCCCCACTTCGCCGACCAGGCCCCCTTCTGGTCCGAAATCGACTACATCCCCATGCTCTATGACTGGAAGCGCATCTCCAAATCCCCCGCATCTCACCAGTCCCTGAATCCCAAGAAGTCTTGAACACTCACGCTGGATTAGAATGAGTCACAACACCACAACCGACCCCAGTCATACTGAGCTGTGCGAAGGATCTATGTCCACCACCAGTCTTATGTACGGCTCTTCCCCAATACTTTCCTCTCCCTTGATGGGAGAGGATTAAGGTGAGGGTGAAACACTAGCGCTACATCACGAGCAACAAGGCTACACTCCGTCACTTCCTCCACCAATCAACTCCCCAAAGGAGACCTCCCCATGTCCATCGGAATAATAATCCCCCTCCCGGCTTACCACCTTGACCCCGCCTTCCTGGCGGAAAAAGCCGAAAACCTCGGCTTCGACTCCATCTGGTGCGGCGAGCACCCCATCCTCCCCGTCCACTCCACCAGCCGCTTCCCCGGCTCCCCCGACGGCGTCATCCCCTGGACCTACGCCCACTTCGTCGACCCCTTCATGGCCCTCGCCCGCGCCTCAGGCGCCACCAAACGAATCAAACTCGGCACCGCCATAACCCTCATCACCGAGCGAAACCCCCTCATCCTCGCCAAAGAGTCCGCTACCCTGGACCACTTCTCCGGCGGCCGGCTCATCCTCGGCATCGGCACCGGCTGGCACAAAGAAGAGACCGAAATCATGGGCGGCGACTTCGACCATCGATGGACCCAGGCCAAAGAAGCCGTCGATGTCCTCAAAAAGCTCTGGACCAACGACGCCGTCGAGCACCACGGCAAGTACTACGACTTCCCGCCCATCAAGTCCTACCCCAAGCCAAAACAGCAGCCTCACCCACCCATCCTCCTGGGCGGCATGGCCCCTAACGTCCTCAAGCGCGTCGTCGCCTACGCCGACGGCTGGCTCCCCAACCGCCTCACCATCGACGAAGTCAAGCAAAAGCGCCACGAGCTTGACGTCCTCGCTGAAGGCGCCGGCCGCGACCCCTCCACCCTCACCATCACCGTCCACGCCCCCGGCTTCGACCCAAGCCTCGTTAAGTCCTACCTCAAAAACGGCGCCTCCCGCGTCACCCTTCGCGCCCCCTCCGTCACCAGCGAAAAAGCCGCCGGCCAGGAGCTAGAAAAATTCGCAAAAGCCCTCCTTTAGGTGTCCCGTCATTCCGACCGAAGTGGAGGAATCTCAACATTACGCTCAATGCTACGTCTCCTTTATCGCCGCCGAGCCACGTTTTGTCATTCTGAGCAAAGTCCGTACCCGGACGTAGTCGAAGCCTGTCCTGAGCCTGGTCGAAGGGAATCTGTTATGACTATTCCTTGGCTCCGCATAAACATCGCCACATTTCGATACGAAGGCTTTAAAAAAATTTCCTCTCCCCTTGTGGGAGAGGACTATGGAACACCTTAATTCCCATATAATCGTGACATCCCGATGCTAATCGGGAAGGTGAGGGGTAAACCCTAGAGGCACAATCCTTTATCACTGCCACCTCCCACGCTGCGAATCATCCCTTCTCCTCAGGTTAGCACCAGAAAGAGGCCCACTTGCACATCGGCATCAACATTCCCGTCCCCACCTACTGGGTCGACCCTGCCTTCATCGCCGAAAAGGCTGAAAGCCTCGGCCTCGAGTCCCTCTGGGCCGCCGAACACCCCATCATGCCCGTCCACATCGCCACCCGCTTCTACGGCTCCGCCGACGGCGCCGTCCCGCCCACCATGCCCCACTACGCCGACCCCTTCATCCTCTTCGCCCGCGCCTCCGCTGTCACCAAACGGATAAAACTCGGCACCAGCATCTGCCTCGTCCCAGAACGCAACCCCCTCGTCCTCGCCAAGGAAGTCGCCACCCTCGACTACTTCTCGCGAGGCCGCTTCATCTTCGGCGTCGGCGCGGGATGGCTGCGCGAGGAGACGGAAATCATGGGCGGCGACTTCGACCATCGATGGTCCCAGGTCCGCGAGGCCATCGCGGTCATGAAGAAGCTCTGGACCAGCGACGCCGCCGAGCACCACGGCAAGTACTATAACTTTCCGCCCGTCAAGTCCTATCCGAAACCCTTCCAGAAGCCCCACCCGCCCATCCTCCTGGGCGGCATGGCCCCTAACGTCCTCCACCGCGCTGTCGCCTACGCCGACGGCTGGCTCCCCGACAAACTCACCCCCGACCAGCTAAAGCAAAGGCGCTACGAACTCGATAAGCTCGCCGAAGCCGCTGGCCGAGACCCCCGCTCCCTCACCATCACCATCTACGGCCAGCCCCCTGACCGCGACCTCATCAACGCCTGGCGCGCCGCCGGCGCCGACCGCGTCATGGTCCGCAACCAGCCCCTCAAGTCCGAAAAGGAAATGGGGGAGCAGATGGAACGCTTCGCCAAAGCCGTCCTCTAGCCCACACCTTCCCTCTCGTCATTCCGGCCTCTGCCGGAATCCAGTGCCTCCCCAGAGCGGTGAGTAGAGTAGGGCGGCCTCGTCATTCCGAGTCTTTTAGCCGAAGAATCGAGGAATCTCAACGCCCCGTCGGCCACCATCACGCAATATTTGACCTCCCAGACCCTCCCCTTTGTCATCCTGAGCGTCAGCGAAGGACCTAATGGCCGTGCCTGTTACCACATTCTTTTCTTACCTACAACGCCCACATCCTTTTGTAGGGGCGCGGTCGCCGCGCCCTTCCCTTTCTCCCTACACCATCCCCCAGACCTCCCTCCCTAGCACCCCCGCGCTCGTCGCCAGCAGCGTCGCCATCACCAGCCGGCGGAACATCTCCTCATCAATCCGCCCGATAAACCGCTGCGCCGTAAACGTCCCCACCAGCAGCGACGGCATGAACACCGCCGCGCTCTTCACCTCCTCCGCCCCCAGCAGCCCAAAGGCCGCGTGCGCAGCCAGCGTCGTCGACGCCGTCACCAGGAAAAAGCTCGCCAGCATCGCGCGAGTCTTGTCCCTGCCCCATCGCTGGTTCAGCGCGAAAAGCGCCATCACCGGCCCTCCCAGCGACAGCCCGGCGTTCAAAAAGTTGAACACCGCCCCCACCGGCACCGCCGCCACCCGCTCCCGACGAAACGTCGGAAACGTCCGAGTCACCGCCATCACCGCCGTCACGATGACCACACTCGCCAGTACCAAACTCAGCGCCCGACCCTCCACATTCGACACCAGCGCCACACCTGCGGGCAATCCTATGGCCCCTCCCACCACCAGCGCCCCCAGCATCCCCTTGTCCACGTGCCCCCATGACCTCGCCGACATCACCAGGAATAACAGCCCCGTCAACATCAGGTTCATCTCCACCACCAGCCGAGGCTCCAGGAAAATCAAAAAGAACGGCGTCATCGCCATCGCGAACCCAAACGCCACAATCCCCACCGCCGTGCTGACCGCCAGCACCAGCGCCTGAAGAAGAATAAACTCGGCGACGCTGAATTCCAAAATCATGGCAAACTCGCCCTAGAGTACCAGTTTTATCCCTTCGAGCGCAGTGCACCACTGGTGGAAATAGTCCGCGATTCCGGTTTGTGCGGGACTTAGGTTCGTTCAGAATAATCGAGCTTCTCTTTTTAACCTTCTCCCCCTTGATGGGGGAGAACAGAAGAGAGGGTGAAACCCTGCCACCAAGAACTCGCTCAATAAAACCTCATACCTCAGCGGGACGTTTTCCGACCCAATGCCCACCTCGGAATTGACACCCCTGCCTCCTTCCCCCAAAATCCCCCCATGCGCGCCGCCGTCATCGTTAAACCTACCGGCCCCGACGGCCTCCGACTCCAGGACGAGCCCGACCCCCTCCTCGGCCCCGAAGACCTCCTCGTCGACGTCAAAGCCACCGCCCTCAATCGCGCCGACCTCTCGCAAGTCCAGGGCAACTATCCCGCCCCCGCCGGCGTCCGTAACGACATCCCCGGCCTCGAAATGTCCGGCGTCGTCCTCAAAGTCGGCCCTCGCGCCTTCGGCTTCAAGGAAGGCGACCGCGTTTTCGCCCTCCTCAGCGGCGGCGGCTACGCCTCCCGCGTCGCCCTTCACCACCGCATGGCCCTTCCCATCTCCCCCAACCTCGACTTCCGCCAGGCCGCCGCCGTCCCCGAGGTCTTCTTCACCGCCTTCGACGCACTCTTTAACCACTGCAACCTCAAAATGGGCGAGTCCGCCCTTATCCACGCTGGCGGCAGCGGCGTCGGCACCGCCGCCATCCAGCTCGCCAAACGCGCCGGCGCCTTCACCTTCGCTACCCTCGGCTCCGACGATAAGCTAGCCAAGGCCAAGGCCCTCGGCCTCGACGTCGGCATCAACTACAACACCCACGATTTCGCCCAGGTCATCAAAGAGCGCACCCAGGGCCGAGGTGTCGACGTCATTCTCGACGTCATCGGCGCCCCCTACTGGACTCGAAACCTAACCTCCCTCGCCGTCCAGGGCCGAATGGTCATCGTCGGCACCCTCGGCGGCGGCGACCTCCCCAACGCCGACCTGCGGCAGCTTATGCCCAAGCGACTTCAGGTCAAAGGCACCGTCCTCCGCGCCCGGCCCCTGGAAGAAAAAATCGCCCTAACCCGCCAGTTCGACAAACACGTCCTCCCCCACCTGGCCTCCGGCGCCATCAAGCCCGTCATCGACCGCGTCTTCCCCCTCTCCCACGCCCCCGACGCCCTAAAATACATGTCCACCAACGCCAACTTCGGCAAAATCGTCCTCTCCATTGACTAGATAGACAACTATTATCTCGTCAAACGAAACGTGAAATGTCATTATGAGTGTAGTCCTTCTGTACTCGGAAGGACGCAGTCGAAGAATCTGTTCCCACTGTGGCCAAGGCTACGCCATCCACCTAGACGATGCGAACACTCACGTAGGGGCTAGGTCACCTCGCCCACTTCCCCCTTTGAATTTTTCAGATTCTCCTTTACGAAACCCGTCTTGACGATTTCCCTTTTCTGCCCTATACTCCCTCTTTGTTGAATTTTGAACGCGATGAAGGGGCATGTAGCGGTTTCCTCAGCCATAGGGAGTCGGGGGTAAAGTGGAAACCCCGGCGCACAGAGAAACCGTGAAGGTCACCCCGGAGCGGCCGGCCTGAAAGCCGATTTATCGGCTCTAGGGTCGGACGGGTCGCCCGTTAAAGCAGTCTTAAAGCCCTGGCCGCTTGTAGGCCCGGGAAATAAGGGTGGTACCACGGATAAAGCCCGTCCCTTCCAGGAGACGGGCTTTATTATTTTGTTAACCAATCCCTTGTCTCAGTCGTATAAGTTTAATAGGCGGAAAGTCTAAAAATAGAAAGGCAGCAGCCCGGGAGGCCCTTATGAAAATGACAGGCGCGCAGATAGTCTTCGAGTCCCTCACCCGCGAGGGCGTCAACGTCATTTTCGGCATTCCAGGCGGCGCCATTCTCCCCCTCTACCAGACCCTCCCCGAATATCCCAACCTCCGACACATCCTCACCCGCCACGAGCAGGGCGCCGCCCACGCCGCCGACGGCTACGCACGAGTCACCGGCAAGGTCGGCGTCGCCTTCGGCACCTCCGGCCCCGGCGCCACCAACCTGGTCACCGGCATCGCCTGCGCCCAGATGGACTCCATCCCCACCGTCTTCATCACCGGCCAGGTGGGCCGCGCCGCCATCGGCAAGGACGCCTTCCAGGAGACGGACATCGCCGGCATCACCCTCCCCATCACCAAGCACAACTACCTGGTCATGAACGCCTCCGAAATCGCCTACACCATCAAAGAGGCCTTCTACCTCGCCCGCACCGGCCGCCCCGGCCCTGTCCTGGTGGACATCCCCAAGGACGTCTTCGTCGAGCAGGCTGAGTTCGAATACCCCGAGACCGTCGACCTGCCCCACTACAACGTCCAGCCCGCCATCAAGACCGAAGCCTTGAAGCAGGCCGCGGCGCTTATCAAGGACGCCAAGCGGCCCCTCATCCTGGCAGGCCACGGCGTCATTATCTCCCACGCCTACAACGAGCTTCGCGAGCTGGCCGAAAAGACCGGCATCCCCGTTATCACCACCCTCCTGGGCATCTCCTCCTTCCCCAGCAATCACCCCCTCTGCGTCGGCATGCCCGGTATGCACGGCATGGCCTACGCCAGCCTCGCTATCGACGAGGCCGACTTGCTTCTAGGCCTCGGTATGCGCTTCGACGACCGCGTCACCGGCGACCTCAAGACCTTCGCCCCCAACGCCAAAATCATCCACGTGGAAGTCGACCCCTCGGAAATCAACAAGAATAAGCACGCCACCGTCCCCCTGGTCGGCGACCTCAAGACCGTCCTGCAAAAGCTCCTGCCCCACGTCCAGCCCAAAACTCACCCCGACTGGGTCAAGCGCATCGATGTGCTGAAGAAGGAGCATCCCCCTGTTCGCTCCATCGCCGCCAACGGCATGAGGCCACAAGCCATTCTCCAAACGCTGTCTAAGGAGACCAAAGGCCAGCACGTCATTGTCACCGGCGTCGGCCAGCACCAGATGTGGGCCGCCCAGCACTCCACCTTCGTCAACCCCAACAGCTTCATCACCTCCGGCGGCCTCGGGGCCATGGGCTTCGAAGTCCCCGCCGCCATGGGCGCCCAGGTGGGCCGCCCCGACGCCACCGTCTGGTCCATCTGCGGCGACGGCGGCTTCCAGATGACCATGTCGGAGCTGGCCACCATCGTGGAAAACAATATCCCGGTCAAGTTCGCCATCTTCAACAACGGCTTCCTGGGCATGGTGAGACAGTGGCAGGACATCTTCTACAAAAAGAGCTACGTCGCCACCAACTATACCCGCAACCCGGACTTCGTGAAGCTGGCCGAGGCCTTCGGCATGCCCGGACGCCGCGTCGCCCGACAGGAGGACGTCCTCCCCGCCATCCGGGAGGCCATGGCTCACAACGGCCCCATGCTCCTCGACTTCATGATCCCCCAGGAAGAGAACGTCTTCCCCTTCATACCCGCCGGGCAGAGCACCGCCCAGTTGATGGAAGAACCCGTGGAGGACCTGGCCCATGGCGGCTGAATATAAGACCATCGTTTCCCTCGTCCGAGACCGGCCCGGCGTCCTCACCCGCATCGCCAGCATGTTCCGACGGCGCAACTTCAACATCATCAGCCTCGCCGTCGGCCAGTCCGAGACCAAGGGCCTATCCCGAATGACCTTCGTCGTTGACGGCGACGACGCTACCATCGACCAGGTCATCAAGCAGCTCCGCAAGCTCATCGACGTGGTCTCTGTGGAGCCTATAGGCGATAGGACTATGGTCGCCCGCGAGCTGGCCCTCATCCGGGTCACCGCCACCTCGGCCACCCGCTCGGAAATCACCCAGATCGCCGAAATCTTCCGCGCCAACGTCATCGACGTCGCCCCCGACTCCCTCATCATCGAAGTCACCGGTGACGAGGACAAGGTCCAGTCCCTCAAAAGCCTCCTGGAGTCCTTCGGCGTCCGCGAAATGATCCGCACCGGCCGAGTCGCCATGGAGCGCGGCCTCGCCCTGGACTCCCGCCGCAACGGCAAGACCACAATTCCTCAAGCCTAAGTTTTGTACTAAAATGTCCCTCGGCATATTAATCTCATCCCAATACGCCAACATATCTAGAACTCGAACCACTCGGGGCAGACCCCACCTCTCAAACGGGGGGTGTGAAATGTCTCCTCAGGTACCCCTTCTTCTCCTATTGCAAAGGAGAAGAAGGGGTTAGGGGATGATGAGGTGATCCTATTTTTCTCTTCCCCTTCCAGCAGGAAGGGGCCAGGGGATGGTATCCCGACTAAAAACAAGATTCGCGATTGAGTAGCCAAGTTCAAGAAAAGAGAAGGAGCCTCCCAATGGCAAAAATGTACTACGAAACCGACGCCGACCTCTCATACCTAAAAGATAAGACCGTCGGCATCATCGGCTACGGCAGCCAGGGCCACGCCCACGCCCTCAACCTCAAAGACAGCGGCGTCAACGTCGTCGTCGGCCTCTACGACGGCAGCCCCAGCATCGACAAGGCCAAGGCCGCCGGCCTCGACGTCATGTCCGTATCCAACGCCGCCAAAAACGCCGACCTCATTACCATGCTCATCCCGGACACCAAGCAGTCCAAGGTCTTCAAAGAGGAAATCCAGCCCCACCTCCGCAAGGGCAAGACCCTCATGTTCGCCCACGGCTTCAACATCCACTTCAAGGCCCTGGTGCCCCCCGCTAACATAGACGTCTCCATGGTCGCGCCCAAGGCCCCCGGCCATCGAATGCGTGAAGTCTTCACCAAAGGCTCCGGCGTACCCTGCCTCCTGGCTATCCACCAGAACGTCTCCGGCAAGGCCAAAGAGGTCGCCCTGGCCTACGCCAAGGGAGTGGGCGGCACCCGCGCCGGCGTCCTGGAGACCACCTTCAAAGAGGAGACCGAGACCGACCTCTTCGGCGAGCAGGCCGTCCTCTGCGGCGGCATCACCCAGCTTATCAAGTACGGCTTCGAGACCCTTACCGAGGCCGGCTACCAGCCCGAGTCCGCGTATTTCGAGGTCCTCCACGAGATGAAGCTTATCGTCGACCTTATGTACCAGGGCGGCATGGGCTACATGCGCTACTCTATCAGCGACACCGCTGAGTACGGCGACTACACCCGCGGCCCCCAGGTCGTCGACGCCCACGTCAAAGAGAACATGAAGAAGACCCTGAAGGCCATCCAGGACGGCAGCTTCGCCAAAGAGTGGATCACCGAAAACGACGAGGGCATGCCTCGCTTCAAGCGCCTCCGCAAGGAAAACGCCGACCACTCCATCGAAAAAGTTGGCGCCGAACTCCGCGCTATGATGCCCTGGCTCAAACAGCAGGTCTAGCCGCCTAAGCTAGCTCGATTACTTGGCTGAGCACCGAGTAACGGCCTAGGATGCTGGTCAAGACGTCTTCATCTCCCGGGAGTGATATTCTTACCTCTGCTCGGCGGGGTGAACAGGCGAGGGTGTGGTTCTCCCCCTTAGGCCTGGAAGGCGAAGGGGGAGTTAGAGGGGGTTGTGGTGTATCATTTTCCTTGCCCTTCCTGAAAGGAAGGGGACACAGGGGATGGTGGCCCCGCTTAAATTAACGCCACATGCTAAAATAACGCCCATGAACACCACCCCCATACCCGTCATCGTCTGGTACGATTACATCTGACCCTGGTGCTACGTCGGCCTGGAACGGCTCGACAAGCTAGCCCTAGAATACAACATCTCCATCACCGGCCGCGCCTTCTTTCTCCGACCCGACATCCCCGAAGAAGGCCGCGTCCGCGACCCGCGACCCGGTGAGGAGGACGGCCAGCTCGCCGAGCCCCTCCGCACCTACGCCCAGCAAGCTGGCCTCGTCATGCGGCGGCCCAGCCTCACCCCCTACACCATGTACTCCCAGGAAGCCACCCAGTACGCCCAGGAACACGGCAAGTTCAACGAATTCCATCACGCCGCCTACAAGGCCCTCTGGACCGACGGCAAAAATCTCGCCGATTTCCAGATCCTTAAGGAAATCACCGAATCCTGCGGCCTCGACTGGCCTGAGCTAGAGCAACGCCTTAAGTCCGGCCACTACCGAGGCATCATCCAGGCCCAACACCAGGAAGCCCTGGACCTCGGCGTCCACGCCATCCCCAGCTTCCTCATCGGCAAGTACGTCTTCTCCGGCGCCCACCCCTACGACTTCTTCAAACGCGTCACAGAAAAAGTCCTGGCGGAGCAGCAGGTCAGTCAGTAAAGAGTACGCCCAACCCTTTTCACATGGGCCCAGGGGCTATCATCGGTGAGGTCAACCCCCCCTTGTCGCTCGTAAGCCACTTTTCGACGCCGAGGGGCCGCCTCTTATCTCCTCTGGTACTCCCCCTTCGGCCTGGAAGAGCCTGTCCCGAGTATCCCTCGAGGGACGAAGGGGGAGCTAGACGCTGTCCTGAGTATGTCGAAGGAGGGGGTTCTGGTGTCTTTTTTCTCTTCCCCTTCCAGCAGGCTGTACTCAGTCCCGATGCAGTCGGGAAAGGGGCCAGGGGATGGTATTCTGATTAAAGACATGGATCGAGTCAATCAGCCGCGCTTGGATTGATTAGGGCGCCCGTCCCACGGCGACCCCCTAAGAAAACATCCGCCTCATCCACCGGCTCGCCGCCAGCTCCACCCTCGTCCTCGGCGACATGTGGCTGGTCACAAATTCCGCCATCCCTTCGCCCCCAAAAAACCAGCTGGTCCGCCACTTCTTCAACTCCGACAGCCCCAGCGGCCTGCCCTCCCCATCAACAAACCCCTCGAAGGGCCTCCACCCTCGCCCATCCCTCCCCGACCTGAACCGCACCACACCTCCCGCCTCCCGCACCAGCACAATCCCGCCCGACACATCCCACACCCACGGACTGCTGTATACCGCGTACTGCACCACGCCGCTGGCCGTCATCGCCACCTCGTACGCCACGCTTCCCGGGCTTCGCAGTTCCCCCACCTTCCCCTTGTACCCCTTCTTCATCCTGAAGTGCTGCGCGAAGGCGCGAGGGAACACCGTTATCCGACCCTTCTCTGGGCTCGACGACGTCACCACGCTAATCGGCTCCTCGTCCCTGAAGGCGCCGCCGCCCGTCCGTGCGTGGTACACGCACCCCTGCGCGCTGGTGGCCGACGGCAGGAAAATGCACCCCACCGCAGGCCGCCCCCGGTACAGCACCCCCACTGACACCGCGAAAATCGGCAGCCCGTTCAGAAAATTCACCGTGCCGTCCAGCGGGTCGATGACCCACACATAGTCGGACTGCTTCGCCTCCACCTGCGACCCTTCTTCCGCCAGTATCGCGTGGTCCGGGTACGCCTTGAGGATCGCCTCTTTTAAGAACGACTCGCTGTGCTTGTCGGCGTCGGTGACCGGGTTGGTGCCGTCCTTGGACTTGTACTGAATATCCAGCGGCTTCTGAAAATGCTCTAAAAGGATCGCCCCCGCCTTCCGCGTTATCCCCATAGCGAAGGACTCGATGTCCTTCAATTGCTGGTCGTTGGTCTGCAAAATCAGTGTCATAAAAGTCCTAAACCAAATGTAGCACCCACACACTAATGTGAGCAACCAATCCAAATACCTACTCAAACACAATCAAAGGATCGTGGTATATAAAAACGAAAACAAATTGTCATTCTGAGACGCAGTCGAAGAATCTAATCGCCGTGTCCGCTGCCACACTTTATTTTGGTAGCCGCAAGTCCAATCCACTCCTCCCTTCCCTGCTTCCTGCGGTCTAACGCCTTAATCCATATGGAATGAGACCCCGATAGGATCGGGAGGGAAGGATAAAGGTGGATAAAGGTATGGAGTGCCATCCAATCTAGTCCTCTCCCCTTGAAGGGGAGAGTTAGGGGGTCGGGGAAGGGCTGGGTGGGCGTTCTAGTCACTGCCCTCCTATCCCACCTTCGGCCACCCCAAGTTCGTCAGTATCTTCGTAATCGAATAGCTCCGATTCAGCGCGTAAAAATGTATCCCCTCCACCCCCTGGGACACCAGGTCCTCCACCTGCCGCGTCGCATACTCAATCCCAAACTCCCGCGCCGCGTTATCGTCGTCGACGTACTTCTCCAACCGCGCGTTCAACCCCTCCGGTATGCTCGTCCCGCACAGCGCCGTGAACCGCCGTATCTGCGACGTGCTTAGAATCGGCAGCACTCCCGCCAGCACCGGCGCCCCTATCCCCTTCTTCCTAAACCTCTCCACCATGTTGTAAAAATAGCTGTTGTCATAGAAAAGCTGCGTTATCAAAAAGTCCGCGCCAAGGTCCACCTTTCGCTTGATATGCTCCAGGTCCCTGTCCCAACTCTCCGACTCCAAATGCGCCTCCGGATAGCACGCCGCCGCGATGCCAAACGGAAAGTTGCTCTTGATATGCTCAATCAGCTCGCTAGCGTGGCTGTAACCCCCCTCCACTGGCACAAACGTCGCCTGCCCGCGAGGCGGGTCCCCCCGCAGCGCGATGACGTTCTTTATCCCCGCCTCCTCGTAGCGCACCAGGACGTTGTGCACCTCCTCCCGCGTCTGCCCCACGCACGTCAGGTGCGCCATGGCCACCAGCTTCATCTCCCGCGCCACCTTCACCACTATCTCCTCTGTGAGAGCGCGGGTGGTCCCTCCAGCCCCATAAGTAACAGATACAAAGTCCGGCCCAAACGACTTCAACCCATCGACAGCCTTGAATACCGACGGCACGCCTTCCACCGCCTTCGGCGGATAAAACTCAAAAGACAGCGTCCGTTTCTTTCTCAGCGTCTCCCTAATTTTTACCTGCGGTACGATTTAAGGCCTCCAAAATCACCCTGGATATGCCACACGCAACCGAGGATTCCTCCCATTTCCTTTTATTTCCTCTCCCTTGATGGGAGAGGATTAAGGTGAGGGTGAAACCCTAGCTCAACGTTCCGTCCGTCAGGCGAGACTACTTACCACTAGCCTCCCTTTCCTCTCCTTGCTTCTTACGAGAAAGAGTCGGAAAGAAAGCCTAGCCTTCCCAGTCTGTTCGACCCTGTGCGTATTGTAACATCCGTCTCACACCAATCCTGGCATCTCAACATCCGTTGCTTAATAATTCTCCATTTCCCAGCTACCTAACTCTGCGCCACAAGGCCACCAACAAGCCTATGCCGCACCGTTCACGGTGCGGTAGGGAAACCACAACCCCCTCCCTCCCTCCCTTTCCCCCGCTCCCACCCCTGTGGCATAATCGCCCCACCAACCACCACAGAGGTCAGCCATGCAATTCAACTCCCGCCGTTCCCCCGTCCTGGCCAGAAACGGCATCGTCTCCACCAGCCAGCCCCTGGCCGCCATGGCCGGCCTCCGCATCCTCATGAACGGCGGCAACGCTGTCGACGCCGCCGTGGCCGCCGCCGCCGCCCTCAACGTCGTCGAGCCCATGTCCACCGGCATCGGCGGCGACCTCTTCGCCCTCCTCTGGAGCGCCAAAGACAAAAAGGTCACCGCCCTCAACGCCTCCGGCCGCGCCCCCGCCGCCGCCAATATAGACGAGCTCCGCAAGAAGGGCTGGACCTCCATTCCCGCTACCTCCCCCTACGGCGTCACCGTTCCCGGCGCCGTCGACGGCTGGCACACCCTCGTCACCCAGAAAGGCTCCATGCCCCTCGCCGATGTCCTCGCTCCCGCTATCGAGTACGCCGAAAAGGGCTACCCCGTCTCCCCTATCATCGCCCAGGGCTGGGCCGACGGCTTCCCCAAGCTGGCCGCCCACGCCTCCGGCTCCGAGCTTATGTACAAGGGCCAGCCCCCCCGCACCGGCCAGGTCATGAAATTGCCCGAGCTGGCAAAATCCCTCCGCCTCATCGCCGAGGGTGGCCGCGACGCTTTCTACAAAGGCCCCATCGCCCAGAAAATCTCTTCCTACATCCAGGAAAAGGGCGGCTGGCTCACCCCCAAAGATTTCGCCGACAACCGCCCAGACTGGGACCAGCCTATCACCGCCGACTACCGAGGCGTCACCGTCTGGGAGTGCCCTCCCAACGGCCAGGGCCTCAACGCCCTCATGGCCCTCAACATAGCTGAGGGTTTCGACATCGCGTCCATGGGCCACCAGTCCGCCGCGACCTACCATCACCTCATCGAGTCCATGCGCGTCGCCTACTCCAACGGTCTCCGCTACATCGCCGACCCCCGCAAGACCAAAGTCCCCCTCAAGACCCTCCTCTCCAGGGAGTACGCGACCACCCGACGCGCCTTCATCTCCCCCCACAAGGCCATCGACCGCATCGCCTACGACCCCAACATCCGCGACTCCGACACCATCTACTGCACCGCCGTCGACGGCCACGGCAACGCCTGCTCCCTCATCAACAGCCTCTACCAGGGCTTCGGCACCGGCCTCGTCGCCCCCACCACCGGCATCGCCCTTCAGAATCGGGGCATCTCCTTCGCCCTCGACGCCTCCCATCCCAATTCCCTGGCCCCCGGCAAACGCCCCTTCCACACCATCATCCCCGGCATGGCCACCCGCGGCGGCGACCTCTGGCTATCCTTCGGCGTCATGGGCGGCTTCCAGCAGGCCCAGGGCCACCTCCAGGTCATAGTCAATATGGTCGACTTCGGCCTCGACCCCCAATCCGCCCTGGACTCCCGCCGCTTCAACGTCAACAACGACGGCTCCACCTCCCTGGAGCAGGACGTGTCGTCCGATGTCATCGACGCCCTCCGCCGCATGGGCCACCGCATCACCGACTACAGCGGCGCCGACGACGTCTTCTACGGCGGCGGCCAGATCATCGCCCGCGACCCCAACACCGGCGTCCTCACCGCCGGCTCCGACCCCCGCAAAGACGGCTGCGCCCTCGGCTGGTAATGCCTACACGTCATTTCGAGCGAAGTCGAGAAATCTCAACATGCCGTCCGCCACCATTACGCCACATCACACCAACCACGCCTCCCCTAACCCCTTCCCATCTGGTCCTCCCCCTTCGGCCTGGAAGGCGAAGGGGGAGTTAGAGGGGGTTGTGGTGTATTTTTATTCTTTCCCTCTTCTAAGAAAGGAGAAGAGGGACTAAGGGTGATGAGGTCGCCCCGAATAAAGCCGACACCCCGTTATTAACACCACCCAAAGGAGAAAAACCCCATGCCCCTCACAGGCAAAATAGTCCTCGTCACCGGCGCCAGCGACACCCCCGGCGCCCAAATCGCCATCGCCCTCGCCAGAGCCGGCGCTAAAGTCGCCGTCGAAGGCCTCGCCACCGTCCAGGAAAAAGTCCTCCGCACCGTCGAAAAGTTCGGCGGCGACGCCCTCCCCGTCCGAGGCAACGTCGTCAACGAGTCCGACGTCAACCACGTCCTCTCCAACGTCGAGGCCATCTTCGGGCCTGTCGACATCCTCGTCAACGCCTCTGGCGTCCGCCTCTCCAAGCCCGTCGCCGACATGACCCCCGCCGACTGGGACAAAGTCGTCGGCAGCAAGGCCCGCGCCGCCTTCATGTGCTCCCGCGCCGTCCTCCCGGCCATGAAGAAAAAGGGTAGCGGCCACATCATCTCCTACGCCGCCTCCCAGTCCCTCCACGGCGAGCCTGGCCGCGCCGCCCTCTGCGCCTCCGAAAACGCCCTCGTCGGCTTCAACAACGCCCTCATCCGCGAGTTATCGGGCAGCGGCATCAAAGTCTCCCTGGTCACCGCCGCCGGCGCCCTCCAGGGCGAAGACGCCCCCGACTCCAAAGGCATGGACCCCGAAGAAATCGCCCGCGCCGTCGTCACCCTCGCCTCCCAGGACGGCAAAGCCTCCAGCTCCCACCTCATAGTCCGCCCCTGAGCAACTAGCCTTTCCCACCGTAAAGGCTCAGGGAGAGATTTGGTATAATCGCCGGGTTGTACTCCAAAGGTTTTTGTTTTTGATTGAATCATTGAGAGAAGCATACCTACTTTCATAATTCTAGGAGTAAGTAGTGAAAGACAAGAATTTCTCAGAAATAAGGGGCCTGACATATCGCTATATCAAGGATAGAGCATGCCTATGTTTTCGGTGTGAGCAGTGTAAAGATGTCATATCTAAAGCCTCTGAGGCCCTAATTATAGAATACGAAGGGGATTCAGCCGCGTCTGTTGTTCATAAGGTATGCAACCAAGTTTTACAGGCCAATAGAGTAGGCTCTCAACTGTCCGAGGAACTGGACACAGCTTTGGCCTACTTACTAGAAAATTCAGGTGTGGACAATATGGAATTAAAAAATGCTAGATTGAGGGCCAGAAGCTTGCTTGAGGTCTAAGGACTATAACGTTGGGAGGTTCCTAAATGCCCATATGGATTCCATTTCGAATCATCCCTATAACGATTATGGCTATAGCCTTATTGTTCACTATTTTGCTTATTCCAATAATATTTATTGTAGGGCTTATTGACCCAATCCTTCACCCCAAACGTTTTATGAGAGACTTGCAAAAAAGTGTCAGAGGAGAAAGTCCTACATCTGACGGCAAATAAACAATCTATAGTTGTGCCCGCTTAGCGCATCCTACCGCTGCTTGTTCGTGACACGAGTCCAAATCTCTACATTTCGCTATCATTCCCACTTCTCCCTCTTGATGGGGGAGAAAAGAAGAGAGGGTGAAACATTGGCTCCACGCCCCGTCCGTCAGGCTAAACCTACCTTCCTCAGCCTTCCCTCTCGTTCTCCCACCATCCCAAAACTCCATAAAGGAGCCCCACCCATGAAAGACACCTTCGCCGGCATGCACTGGATGCTCGCCACCCCCTTCAACGACGACGAGTCCCTTGACCTCCCCTCCGTCAAAAAACTCGTGGACAAGGCCGCCGAAAGCGGCTGCGTCGGCGTCGTCGCCCTCGGCGAGATGGGCGAATGGCGCCGCCTCTCGGACTATGAACGAAACCAGGTCCTTGACGCCGTCATGGCCGCCGCGGGCAAACGGCTCCTCGTCACCGTCGGCACTACTGCCACCGGCACCCTCGTCGGCGTCCAGCGCGCCAAAGAAGCGGCAAAAGCCGGCGCCGCTGCTGTCATGGTCTCGCCGCCGCCCTTCGCCAAGCCCAACCCCGCCGCCGTCCAGGCCTTCTACCAGCGCGTCGCCGGCGCCATCACCATCCCCCTCGTCGTCCAGGACTTCCCCCAGACCTCCGGAGTCCACATGTCCCCCCAGTTCATCGCCGACCTCGCCAAAGCCATCCCAGGCTTCAAATATCTCAAGCTCGAAGACCCTCCCACACCTCCCAAAATCAGCCGCATCAAGGAGCTCACCGGCGACCGCCTTGGCATCTTCGGCGGCCTCGGTGGTGTCTTTTTGCTCGACGAGCTCCGGCGAGGCGGCATCGGCGCCATGACCGGCTTCGCCTACCCCGAGGCCCTCGTCGAAATCATCCGCCTCTCCTTCGCCGGCGATGACAAAAAGGCTGCTGAACTCTTCAACAAATATCTGCCCCTCATCCTCTACGAAGGCCAGGACGGCATCGGCCTCAGCATCCGCAAGGAAGCCATTAAAGGTCGAGGCCTCATGGCCTCCGCCCGCGCCCGGCACCCCGCCCCCGCCATCGACGACGCCTCCCGCCGTGAGCTAACCCACCTCATCCAGTCCCTCCGCCCGGACCTCATCAAACCCGCCGCCGCCACAAAACCCTGACCTGGGCCTCTAAGTCTAACCGTCATTCCAGCGGAAGCTGGAATCCAGTCTAGGTGCGGCTATATTGTCATCCTTCGTCCTTCGGGTGAAGCACGAAGGGTCTATCCCCAAAGCCAACCCCTAAGTTCGCCACCTTGCGGGCTTTGCAGAAGCCCCCACCCACCCCAAAAGACTAGTCCCCTTTTTACCCCATTTGACCAATGATTCCACAGGCCCCTGTTATACCCTGGAACTAAGCCTCTTAATTTCGCCATATCGCACCCTCCATCTCACACTTCCATCGCCCATCAGCGGCGACTGAACATCATCGGCCCACATCCAGAAAGGCAGGAATACAATGCAAAACAACACCATAAAAGTCCTCGGCATCTCCGGCAGCCTCCGGCGCAACTCCTACAACAAGGCCCTCCTGCGAGCCGCCCAGCACCTCGCCCCCAACGGCATGGGCATAGACATCTACGATAACCTTGGCTCCATCCCGCCCTACAACGAGGACGTGCAAAACGACTCCTTCCCCGACGTTGTCAACGAGTTTAAAGACCGTATCCGCGCCGCCGATGGCATCCTCATCGTCACCCCTGAATACAACTACGGCATCCCTGGCGTCCTCAAAAACGCCATTGACTGGGCCAGCCGCCCCTACGGCGACTCTGCCTGGGAAGGTAAAACCCTGGCCATCATGGGCGCGTCCACGGGCCAGGGCGGCTCTGTCCGCGCCCAGATTCAGCTTCGGCACGCCGCCGTGTTTCTCAACATGTTCCCCCTCAACCGGCCCGAGGTTCTGGTCGCCAACGCCAAGGATAAGTTTGACGACAACCTCAACCTCACCGACGCCGCCGCACGCCAGTTTATCCGCCAGGAGCTCGAAGCCTTCGTCCAGTGGATCGAGCGCTTGCGCCTGGGCCAGAATGAGGTCGAACGCGTCATGGAGCGGCCTCGCGCTGTTTAACCGTCTCTACTACTTCGGTAATACAGAGCGGGCTGCGCGTCGTGCGCAGCCCGCTCCAAACCATCAACTCTTGCTCCCCTTACTTCGCCGCTAACTCAATAAACTCCAGGTGCGAGTAAATCCCCGTTACCGTCCCGGTGAACGAATAGTTTCCTATGACCTTGGGATTCACCGCCACCTCCGTGAATAGCCAGTACATAGGTATCTCCGCGAACTGCGCAAACTTGTGCTCGCCTATCTCCTTTAGCAGCTTGGACCTCTCGGACTTGTCTATCACCGAGTCCAGCCTGGTCAGCCGCTCGTCGATATAGGCGTCCTCATACACGTGCGCCACTGAGTTCGCGGTCTTGTTGTAAATCTTCAGGTAGTCGATGACGAGTATCCGCCCTCCCGACTGCGCCCACGCCGCCCCCTTCATCTCGCGCTTCCTGTATTTGTCCCGCACTTCCGCGAACTCCACCTCTTTTATGGTTGGCTTCAACCCTATGGCCTTCCACTGGTTTGAAATCGACTCGCTTATGTCCTTAAGCTCCGGCAGTTGCACGTTCCTGTAGATGTACTGCGTGAACTCAAACCCGTTGGGATAGCCTGCCTGGGTCAGCAGCTCCTTGGCCTTGGTGGGATTATAGCCGTAGCTCCCCTCAAACTTTCCATCCCATTCCGAGTTGTACACTCCCGGCCAGACCACCCCGTCAAGCTGCGTGTGGTAGCCCACCACGCGCAGCGGGTCCGTCCTCCCCTGCAGAAGGTTGTCGCTGATCTCCTTCCTGTTTATAGCCATGCTCATGGCCTGCCGCACCTCTTTTTTCACAAAGGGCGCGTTGGCGTCAAACAGCTCCGGCGAGGTGTAGTACTGGCCTCCCAGGTTTATCCACAGCTGCACCGACGGCAGTTTGCTCCTCACCACCGACATCCCCTTGTCCTGCACGTCCTTCTGCAAGCTCCTGGGCACGCCCGCGATTTGCGCCTCCCCCGACAGTATGGCCGCCATCCTGGTCAGGTCCTCCGGCATCCACCTGAACTGCAGCTCTTTGTACTCCGGCGTCTTCCGCCAGTGGTTATCCACCCTTTTGTACAGGACGTGCTGGTTCACTACCCGCTCCACAAACTGGAACGGCTCCGTCCCTACCACCGCCTTGGAATACAGGTCCTTCCCGCCCGAGTCCCACCTGGCCTTGCTCTCCATCACCAGGTCTTGCGTTATCGAAATCGTGTCGAAGAATTCCGGCGCCACCACTCCCAGGTGTATCGCCACCTGGTTGTCGTTGACAATCTCAATCTTCTGCGACACCTTGCTGCCCGCCGACTCTATAGTTTCCTGCGCCCCAATCCCCATCCAGCCCCGCCACGTCCCCGCGCTGCTCTGTATCGACTCCGGCTGCGTCAGCAGGAAGACAGCATTCCGCACGTCCTTGGCCCCAAAGGTCCCCCACGCCGGCTCGTGGAACTTTATCCCCTGCCGGAGGTTTATCGTCCAGCTCTTCCCGTCCGGGGACGTCTCCCACTTCTCCGCCAGCTCCGGTATGTACTCCCCTGTATTCCTGTTGCTGCCGACTAGAAACTCCAGCGCCGGCATCTTATCGATTTGGCTGGTGCGCCCTTGCATCCAGGTTAAATTCGTGTCGTAACCCGTCGGCGCAGCCGCTATCACCAGTCTGTTTAGTTCCACCTTCGCCGCCTGGGTAGGCGTGCGTGTCGCCGTGGCTTGCGCCGTCGCTGTCACGCCGGGCGCCGACGTGCCCGTCGGCGTCTCATCCTCCCCGCACGCCAGGATAAACGCGACTGCGGCAACAATCATGACAAGCAGTAAATGGGCTTTGAAAACCTTGGACGCTGCGCGATAAGCCATGGATAACACTCTCTGTTAATCTTTGCGACCACTGAAGCTGTGCTTTCGAGGCCATACCTTAGCCATTAACTATCCATGCGTGCAAGTCCTCACAAGTCCTGACAAAAGCCGAAAAGCCACCGTCTTTGCCAACAAATTTATCCACTGCGGCTGCTGGTGCCAGTAAATCATCTTGTCGCGCGACGGTAAATCTGTATTTTTGCTGAAGTTTCGCTCCCGCTCTAAATAGCCCTCAAACACAATCCAGTGCGTTTTTCAATGCCGATCGAGGATTGTGACTCATGAAAAGAGGCGCAAATGTCATTCCGAGCGGAGTGCCGATGTACTCCTCGGGACGCAGCCGAGGAATCTGTTATGACTGCCGCCTACCTTGGCGTCTCACTGACACACCTCGCGATTCTCCCCCATCACTCCCGATAAACGTACAAAGCCCTCAATATCAGTCGTATCCCCCTACAACACCACCACCTCCGCCCTCACCTCCCCGCCCACAACCTCCAGCACCCCCACCGACGGCACCGTGTTAAACCTTCGCTTGCCCGCCGCCCCGGGGTTAAAAAACAAAATCCCATCCCGGTACTGCACTAGCGCGTAGTGGCTGTGCCCGAACACCACCACGTCCAGCCCTCGACCCCTAAACTCCGCCGGCGCCTCCTCCCCCTTCTTCGATAGCGACACCTCGTGCCGCACCAGCACGCGTTTGCCGCCCAGCGCCACCTCCACCTCCTCCGCCAGTCGCGACGTCGGCCCCACCCTGTCGTTATTCCCCCGCACCGCCGTCACCGGCGCTATCCCCTCCAACCCCTTCATCACCTCGGCGCTGCAAATATCCCCCGCCACCAAAATATGCGAAACCCCTCGCAGAACCCCCACAACCCGAGGGTTCAAATACCCATGCGTATCTGCTACAACTCCTATTCGCATAAAGGACATCTTAACACCGCCTGCCGTCATTGGCCCCATCCTTGACCTCCCTCCCTCCCCATGCTACCGTCCCCTCATCCCTCCCCTGGAGGCCCCATGCCGCCCCTCCCCTCCGACCCCTTCTTAGTCAGCATCCCCGGCGTCCGCATCCGATTCGCCCCCGGCGCCCTCGCCCACGCCGGCGACGAAGTCGCGCGACTCGGTAAATCCCGCGCCCTCGTCGTCTGCGGCAACTCCATCGCCTCCAAGACCCCCGCCCTCACCACCCTCAAACGCGCCCTCGGCTCCAAATACGCCGGCGACTTCACCGGCGTCACCTACAACCTCGACCACCGCGCCTCCGCCCGCGACGCCCTAGCCCAGCTCATCACCGACACCCGCGCCGACCTCCTTATCAGCGTCGGCGGCGGCATCGCCATCGGCGCCGCCCGCGCCGGCCGCACCAAATACCTCTCCTCCCATCCCGGCCACGACCTCCCCATGATCACCGTCCCCACCACCCTCTCCGCCGCCGAGGCCAACGCCGCCTATGTCTCCCTTCCGGGTCATGAGCGTCGAGTGCCTGAACCAGGTTCAAGACCCGCTGTCGCCATCCTCGACCCCGAGCTCGCCGCCCACACCCCCTGGGAACTTTTCTGCTCCTCCGGCTTCAACGCCATCAACCATTGCATCGAAGGCCTCTCCACCACCGCCCGGCACCCCGTCGCCGACGCCTTCTACCTCCACGCCCTCCACCTCGTCGCCTCTAACCTAGAAGACAGCAAAGACCAGGACAACATCCACGCCCGAGGCCAGGCCCTCATCGGCGGCTACCTCTCCGGCCTCATGATAGAAAGCACCTGGCTCGGCATCGCCCACGCCCTCTGCCACGGCCTCCAGGCCACCTTCGGCTCCCCCCACGGCCTCAACAACACCGTCATGGTCACCCAGGGCATGAAATACAACATGCAGCACGCCGTCCAGTATATTGCGATGGCCGCCCAGCCCCTCGGTGTCGTCGCCGGCGATGACGATTACGTCACCACCCAGCGATGCATCAAAGCCGTCGAAGACCTCCGCGCATCCCTCGGCCTCCCCTCCCGCCTCCGCGACATCCCCGGCATCACGCCCGACGGCTTCCCCAAAGCCGCCGGCATCGCCTTCCACGACTTCTTCACCCCCTACAACCGCCGCCAGCCCGAGTCCCCGGAAGAACTCGTCGCCCTCTACCACCAGGCCTGGTAGCCCCTTTTCTAGTGGGGTGTCGTTGGGAAGGGTTTATACGTCATTTCAAGCGTAGTCGAGAAACCTCAACAACACGCCCGCCGCTATCACACCCCGTCTCCACCAACTATGCCTCCCCATCCCATCCCGACCGCCCCCTACACCAACCTCTCCACCACCGCCCTTGACCGCCGACGCTGCTCCTCTATAGCCCCCAGCTCAACTCCCTGCGTCTCCGCCATCCGATGAATGTCGTACACCGTCAGATCCAGCAGCTCCGCGGCCCGTCCCACGCTTATCCTCCCTTCCGACACCAGCTTCAAAACATACTGCGCCGCCCCACGATGCAGCCACTGACGAAGCGCCGTCGCCTTATCAGTGTGTTCCTCCTGCGCGCTCAGCGACGCCAGCTCATCCAAATTCTCCGGTATGCGCAAAGGTACTACCTTACTCTTCATCTCTCTCCCCTTCTTTTCTAAGCTCCTCTCGAGTCTCCCAATACGCCGCCGTTCGAATTAATGGCCTGAGGAGTTCTAACGCCTCTTCTGCCTCGGCTTCTGTCAAAATACTACGCTTAGCCAAAACCAGTACCATATTGGCAGGCGTCAGGTAAGGAATATTTCGAGCTGACAACACCGATAAAAACCGCCGGTCGTCACTCACCACTAAAACATCCTGCTCGCGATCCAAGAGGTCCAGGATACTGCTTTCTCCCGCGCCTAGACCCAACTCCAACTCTTGATATTCCTTTGTCGCGACCAACTCGACAGAATCGCTAATTATCGTTCCGATGGCTTCTGCGTCCTGGTGAAGCCGAGCCTTTCCTTTGGTGACAACCTCGTCAAGCACCGTGCTCGTAATAACGCACGAGAACACTTGGGTCACTTCGGCCAATATTCCGCTTCTATAAAGCTTGATCATCCCATCAGCATCAAAGATTAAACGCACAAGCACATACTAATACAATCTTATACAAGTTACAACTTTACAAGTACTGTCCTTCATAGCCGCTTAATGTGTAGACATCCCAATTTCCATTGTAGGGGCTAGGTCGCCTCGCCCTTCCAAGCCGTTCCGACTGTGACACCTTTTTGTTGCCCCAACCCCTCCCATCCCTTACCCTACCCCCATGCCCCCAACCCACCCGGACTCCACCACCCATCCTGCCCCACCCCAGGGGAGGCCCCCACACGTCCTGCCCAACCACCCGCTCCACACCCCCACCCGCATGTCTGCGCAACGCTACTCCCCTCGATTCTCCCATTACGATGTTCGGATTCGATTGTACATTCGTTTGTCAAATAAAAAAGATTGTTTACTTCTTGTCAGGCGTCAATCCAAAACAAGCCCCATCGAAAACATCTGAAACTCCTCAATTCTTTATCGAAAGTCGTATTCCTTTCCACTCAAGCGTTCCCTTCAAACCCCTCTTGAAATCCTCCCTCTCCATGCCCTAAAATCGTGCCAGGCCATAAGGTCCGCCACAGCCTGATACGATCAGCGGAGTCCGATGTAATCTGACGGGAGGCTATATGCCCAAGTCCAAGGTCAAGGTCATCTCTTCCGACTCCCATATCGTCGAGCCCCCAGACCTCTGGCTCGAACGCATGGATAAGAAAAAGTTCGGCGACCGCGTCCCCCACATGGAACGCGAAAAGGGCGCGGACTGGTGGTACGCCGACCACCGCAAGGTCAATACTGTCGGCTCCATCACCCAGGCCGGCCTCCGCTTTGAGCGTCCCCAGGACATCACTAACGAAGGCAAGTTTCAGGACGTTTTCAAAGGCGGCTACGACCCCCACGCCCACGTCAAGGACATGGACATAGACGGCGTCTACGGCGGCGTCGTCTACCCCTCCATCGGCCTCGCCCTCTACCGCGAAGTGGTGGACCCCGCCTTTACACGCGAAATCTTCGCCGCCTATAACGACTGGCTCGCCGATTTTTGCTCACCCCATCCCGACCGCCTCAAAGGCGTCGCCATGATCAACATCGATGACGATGTCGAGGCCGCCATCTCCGAGCTTAAGCGATGCGCCGACATCGGCCTCGCCGGCGCCATGATCTCCTCCCACCCTCGTGCCGCCGAGCGCTACGAAATGCCCCTCTACGAGCCCTTCTGGGCCGCCGCCCAGGACCTGAACATGCCCCTGGCCCTCCACGTCACCACCAACCGCCCTGAACTCAATAAGCCGCCCCTGGAGATCAAAGTCAAGCGCACCGGCGCGGAAGTCGCCAACAACGACTACTGGGTCCGAGTCTCCCTAGCCCACATCATCCTCTCCGGCGTCCCTGAGCGATTCCCCAACCTCAAATTCGCCAACGTGGAACACGAGCTTGGCTGGATCCCCTTCTTCATGAACCGCCTTGACTTCGTCTACACCGAGCGCCGCCAGTCCAACCCCTACCGATTCAAGGGCGACACCCTCCCCAGCGACTTCATGAAGCGCCAGGTCTACCACTCCTTCCAGGAAGACGCCCTGGGCGTCCAGATGCGGCACCTCATCGGTGTCGACAACCTCATGTGGGGCAGCGACTACCCCCACGCCGAGTCCACCTTCCCCCAGTCCCAGCGCATCCTCAACGAAATCCTCGAAGGCGTCCCCCCAACAGAACGCGCCAAAATCGTCGGCCACAACTCCGCCAAAGTCTACAACTTCGCCTAAAATCGCCCCTTATTCGGCTGACGGACATTGGGTACAAAAAGGCCCTCCCCCTTAAAGGGGAGGGCCTTAACGAGGGGTTCTTGTCATTCTGAGTCCGCCGTAGGCGGATCGAAGAATCTGTTCTGTCTGTAGACTTGAGTAGCCGCCAGTAGTCAACGGAAGTCCATTTCCCCACCTTCTCCCCCTTGATGTTGAGCACCTTAATCTCATTCAATAACGAAATCCCGATAGCATCGGGAGGGGAGAACAGAAGAGAGGGTGAAACCCTAGCATCAACTCGCCTTCATCAATACCACCTCCCACTAGTGTGGGAAGGGGAGACCCCTCCCCTACTGCGCCCTGTGCTCCATATGATGCGCCTCCTGCCGGCACCCATTCGCCTCAGACGCCCCCTCCACCTGAATCGTCACATGCCGAATCCCAAACTCTTTGCTCGCTATCTCCTGCATCTCCGACAGCACCCGCCCACGAGTCTCCACGTCCGCGCAGTCCGTCGTCACATGCGCGCTCAGCACCTCATACCCGGACGTAATCGACCACACGTGAATGTCATGCACCCCCGTCACACCCCGCACACGCTCCAAGCGGCTGCACAGCGCGCCGGCGTTCACATGCGTAGGCGAATGCTCCATCAGCACGTGCGCCGACGCCCACGCCACCCGCGCCCCGCTCCAGAAGATAAACACGGAGATGCCTATGCTCACAATCGGGTCCGCCAGGTACCACCCAGTCGACAGCATCACCACACCCGCCCCCACCACCGCCACCGACTGTATCGCGTCCGTGAACAAATGCACATACGCGCCCCTGGCGTTCAGGCTTTCCGACGCCGCCCGGTGCATGCTCCACGCGGCCACCGACTGTCCCACCAGACCCAGCGTCGCCGCCGCCACCATCGGGAGGCTCTTCACCTCCGGCGCCGCGTCCAGCCGGCCTACCGCCTCGTAAATCACATACCCCGCCGCCAGCCATAGCGTCAGACCGTTGGCCAGCGCCGCGAACACCTCCGCGCGATAGTACCCGTAGCTCTTACCCATCGTCGCTGGCCTCCGAGCGAACCACAGCGCCACCAGCGCCAGCGCCAAAGCTCCTACGTCTGTCAGCAAATGGCCAGCGTCCGCCAGCAGCGCCAGGCTGCCCGTCCAGTACCCCGCCGCCGCCTCCATCGCAAACACCACCGACACCAGTCCCAGCGCCATCAGCAGTCGGCGTTGGCTCTTCCCGCGTTCCGGCCCCATGACGGTAGCGTGGTCATGCTTCGGTCCTTGGCCGTGCTTGTGCATCCTGTTTTGTATAACTTCCGCCACCCTACCGCCCCCTCAAATGTTCCAGCTCCGTATTCAGCAAATCGCGAACGTGCTCGTCGTCCAGCGAGTAATACACCATCTTCCCCTCCCGACGCCCCTTCACCCATCGAAGGCTCCGCAGAACCCTTAAGTGCTGTGACACCGCCGACTTAGTCACCCCCAGCACCACCGCCAGGTCGGCGACGCACAGGTCCGTCCCGCACAAAGCGATGAGTATCTTCACCCGGCTCGCGTCCGCCAGCGCGGCAAACGTCTCCGCCAGGTCCTCCAGCGTCCCATCGGACACCATCGCCTTTCGCGCCTGACGCACCTCCTCAGGGTGCAGCGCCCTGGCCTGCTTGTGGTTTACTTGCTCTGTAACTGTAGGCACCCAAATAGTTTAGCAGTTACTAAACTGATAAATCAAATAGGCACGCCTCCAACACCGTTGTCCCATCCTGTCGCCAATGCTATCCTTTCCCCACCTCTGACATCCCAAGGAGGGCTCCATGGCGGAAAAACACATCCTCTGCGCCTACGGCGTCCACGTTGACGCCGTCGCAGGCTGGATCGGCTCCTACGGCGGCCAGGACTCCCCCAGCGACATCTCCCGCGGCGTCTTTGCCGGCGAGGTCGGCACCCCTCGACTCGTCAAGCTCTTCGACCGCCTCGGCATCAAGACCACCTGGTTCATCCCCGGCCACTCCATCGAGTCCTTCCCTAAAGAGACCAAAATGGTCGCCGACGCAGGCCATGAAATCGGCCTCCACGGCTACTGCCACGAGAACCCCATCGCCATGACGCCCCAGCAGGAAGAGGCCGTCCTTACCCGCTCCATCCGCCTCATCGAAAAGGTCTGGGGCAAGAAGCCCACCGGCTACGTCGCCCCCTGGTGGGAGTTCAGCCACGCCACCGCTGACCTTCTCCTCAAGCACGACATCAAGTACGACAACAGCCTCATGCACCGCGACTACGAGTGCTACTACGTCCGCGTCGGCGACCGCTGGACCAAAATCGATTTCACCAAGCCCGCCGACTCCTGGATGCAAAAATTAGAGCGCGGCCAGGAGACCGACCTTATCGAAATCCCCGCTAGCTGGTATCTGGACGACCTGCCGCCCATGATGTTCATCAAAAAGTCGCCCAACAGCCACGGCTTCGTCAACCCCAACGACATCGAGGAACTATGGCGCGACCAGTTCGACTGGGTCTATCGCGAGTATGACGAGGCCGTCTTCCCCATCACCATCCACCCGGACGTTGCCGGACGGCCCCAGGTGCTTCTTATGCTGGAACGCCTCACCAACCACATCCTCCGCCACCCAGGCGTCCGCTTCGTCACCTTCGACGAAATGGCCCGCGACTTCGCCAAACGCCACCCCCGCAAAAAACCCGCTCCCAAACCCCGCCACTAGCGTATTTGTCATCCTGAGCGAAGTCGGTACTCCGACATAGCCGAAGGGTCATTCCGGCGGAAGCCGAAATCCAGTCCCTTCACTTGGTGGGGGGTGGCAGGGTAATAATACGTCGTTTCGAGCGAAGTCGAGAAACCTCAACGTGCCGTACGCTGCCAACCCCGCAGATGGCTAACCGCGCTTTCCTCTAGCGTGGGCTAAGCACATCAAAGGCGTGTAACAAAAAGAGTGTGTCATCCTGAGCGAAGTCGGTACTCCGATGTAGCCGAAGCCCGTCCTGAGCCTGGTCGAAGGGGATCTATGCCCACCAGCAACCCCCCATCTGGCCCCCTCTCCTGCCTATCCCTCTATATCCAAGCTTATATCCAGCGCCTTGGCCGAATGCGTAATCGCCCCCACCGATATTATGTCCACCCCCGTCTCCGCCACCCGCCGCACCGTCTCCAGCGTCACCCCTCCCGACGCCTCCACCAGCGCCCGCCCGTTAATCGCCTTCACCGCCCCGGCCATCTCCTCCAGGGACATGTTGTCCAGCATTATGATATGCGCCCCCGCCTTCAGCGCCTCCTCCACCTCCACCATGCTCGTCACCTCCACCTCAACCTTCAGCGTGTGCGGCGCCTTCGACAGCGCCGTTGCCAGCAGCTTGGGCAAGCCTACCCCTCGCTTCCGCAGTATCTCGATATGGTTGTCCTTAATCAGCACCCCATCCGCCAGGTGCATACGATGGTTCCGACCGCCGCCCGCCCTCACCGCGTACTTGTCCAGATAGCGATACCCCGGTGCTGTCTTCCGAGTATCCACAATCTGGGCCTTGCACCCTTTCACCGCCGCTACATACTTGGCCGTCTCCGTCGCGATGCCGCTCAGCCGCTGCGCGAAGTTCAACGCTGTCCTCTCTCCCCGAAGCAGCACCCCCACCCTTCCCGTAGCCCTGCCCAGCAAATCCCCGGCCTTTATCGCCCTTCCATCCTCCATCAAAGCCTGCGTTTGCACTGTGGAGTCGATGTGCTTGAACACCTCCAGCGCCAGTCCCATCCCCGCCAGCACCCCCGATGCCTTGGCGCGGAACACCGCCACGCCCTGCGCATCCGGTGGAATCAGGAGGTTTGTCGTCACATCGTTATAGACCTGGTCCTCCGTGAGGGCCAGGTCTATAAGTCGCCGAATATCAGGCGTGATTTCCAGCACAGCGCTGGCTTCTAGGCGTCGCTGGCTGCGAGCGCCTCTTCCTCTAACGGCAGCGGGAACTTGGCCCCGCCCGTAACATTAGCCCCCTGCGGCCATTTGTCCCTCGTCAGCTCGTAAAAGCACTCAATCTGATTGCCGTCGGGGTCGTGGAAGTAAACGCCCAGCGATATGCCGTGGTCGCCGATGCTGAACTGCCGCTTCTCACGCTTCAGCCGCCCGTGCAGCGACCGCAAGTCGTCCATCGTATCCAACTGCCACGCCATATGCGCCAGCCCCACGCGATTCTTCTCCGGCCCGGGCGTGTCGTCGCCCATCGCTATCATCGCCAGCTCGTGCGACGAGTCCGCATGCGCCGAGAGAAACACCATCTTCTCGCCTATGCGTCCTGTCTCCGATAGCCCTAGCCAGTCCTTATAGAACTCCTCGGAGCGCTTCAAATCACGAACTTTTATAACCAGATGTCCCAACTGTCGCGGTGTCTTTCCCATAAGAATCCTCCCTTTACCTCACCTGAAGCATTCGCTCCAGGGCCACCTGCGCGTGCTTCTTTGTCTCCTCGTCCACCTTTATCTCGTTCACCACCTGCCCCTCCAGCAGCCCGTCCAGCACCCACGCCACGTACGCCGGATGGATTCGGTACATCGTCGAGCACGGGCAAACTATCGGGTCCAGGCAGAACACCACCTTGTCCGGGTTCTGCTTGGCCAGTCGATTGACCAGGCTTATCTCTGTCCCCACCGCCCACACACTCCCCGACGGCGCGTTGTTGATCGCCTTCCGAATAAACTCCGTCGACCCGTGCATGTCGGCGGCCTGCACCGTCTCCATGGTGCACTCCGGGTGCACGACGACCTTCACATCAGGGTATCGCTGCCGCGCCGATTCAATCTGTTTCACTGTGAACCGGGTGTGCACTGAGCAGTGGCCCCGCCACAGGATAAGTTTCGACTTCTTCAGCTGCTCCGGCGTGTTCCCCCCCAGGGGCTTGAATGGGTTCCACACCGCCATCTCGTCCAATTTAACGCCCGACTTCAACCCCGTGTTTCGTCCCAAATGTTGGTCCGGCAGGAACAGTATCCGTCCCGCCCGCTTGTACGCCCACTCGAACACCCCCGGCGCGTTGGACGATGTGCAAACTATGCCGCCGTTCCGTCCGCACAGCGCTTTGATCGCCGCCGTCGAGTTCATATAGGTCACCGGCAGCACTTCACCCTTCCCCAATACCTCCTCTAGGTCGTCCCACGCGTCCGCGACGTCATCGCTGGGCGCCATATCCGCCATCGAGCATCCCGCCGTCATATTGGGAAGTATTACTCGCTGCTGCGGCGCGCATAGAATCCGCGCCGTCTCCGCCATGAAGTGGACGCCGCAGAAGATAATAAAGTCCGCCTCGGGTCGCGACGCCGCCTCCTTGGAAAGCAGATACGAGTCGCCCTGAATGTCGGCGTACTCAATGACCTCTTCGCGCTGGTAGTGGTGGCCCAGGATGATGACCTTCTTACCCAGCTTCTTGCGCGCCGCGCCGATTCGGCGGTCTAGTTCCTCCGCCGACAGGTGTAAATACTCGACGGGAATCTTCTGCCAGCGCACGTTTACCTTCAGCTCTTCCATCAAAGGCTTGGCCGGCAGTTCGTCCGACGACTTACAGAAGCCCGAATGCTCTATCTCGGTAATCGGGAGCGTCGGCTTCTTGGTTGTCAGTTCTAGTTTTGCTGCGTTCATTGGACACAACCTCCTTTCGGGGGCTCTAGTCCTTCACCGCGCCCTGCAGCGACCAGGGGCTGGTCGACTCGATCTTGACCTTCACTAACCTTCCGAGCATGTCCCTATCGTCTTTGAAGAATACCAGCTTGTCCGTCCGTGTGCGACCCTGCCACTTCCCGCCCTTCTGCCCATCCACCAGCACCTCCACTACCGAATCCTGCAATCGCTGGTTCTTCCTCGTCTGTATCTGCTCCTGCAGCGAGTCCAAGGCCTTCAGTCGATATTCCTTCTCTTCAGGCGTCACATTATCCGCCAGCTTCCGCTCCGCGTAAGTGCCCGGTCGCGTCGAATAAGCGGCGGCATGTACCTTATCGAACTCCATCTCCTCCACCAGCCGCAGCGTCCGCTCGAACTGCTGCCCTGTCTCCCCCGGGAACCCCACAATTATATCGGTGCTTATTGCCACATCAGGAATGGCGCCACGTATCTTGTCTATCAACCGTCTGTACTCATCCTCGGAATAGCGGCGCCGCATATTCGCCAGCACGTCGTCGTCCGCCGCTTGTATCGGCAGGTTGATATGCTCGCACACCTTGTCGATGTCTTTCACGGCATTGATAATACGGTCGCTCATAAAAATAGGGTGAGATGTTAGAAATCGGACTCGCTCTAATTCCGGCGTCTCGCTCACGGCGTGGAGCAAGTCCGCCAGGTCTGGCTTTTCGCTCAAATCGTGCCCGTAGGCGTCCACCGTCTGCCCCAGCAGCGTCACCTCTCGCATGCCGCGCTGCGACATTAATCCCACCTCATGCACAACCTCCTGAACAGGCCTGCTCACCTGCCGCCCCCGACGAAACGGGATTATGCAGAAGGTACACATCAAGTCGCAGCCGTGAATTACCGGCACATAGCTGGACACTGACGGCTGCACCGGGGCCAGGTTCGCCAGGCATCCCTGTACGTCCACCTCCATCCGACGCCCCAGCAACTCTAGCAGCGGCTCGTACTGCTGGGGACGTATAAACACGTCCACGTGGCCGAACCTGGACTGCAGATCTTGCGTCTTGGGCCCTACCATGCACCCCATCAGCGCCAGCACCTGCTCTGGCCGACGTCGTTTGGACGATTTCATCAGCCCCAGCGTCCCCACCACCTTGTCTTCCGCGCTTTGCCGCACCACGCAGGAGTTCAGCACCACCACGTCCGCCTCCCTGGCCGACTCCGTCGCTAACAGGCCCAAATGCTCCAGCGCCGACGCCAGCCTCTCGGAGTCGGCCTTGTTCATCTGACAGCCTATAGTCCAGATATGGTAGCTTTTCATGGGGGTTGGATGGCGGAGGGAGCGAGATTCGAACTCGCGAGGCCAGCTTTAGACCAGCCCAAGCGCTTAGCAGGCGCCCGCACTAGACCACTATGCGATCCCTCCAAGCCCCTTCTACTATATCAGGACGCCTATGCTGCGGCAATTGAATTTGCGCCCTTTCCGCCATGTCTTCCCATCTGTAAGAATCGGCCAAGGAGACACAAAATCGTGGTCGCTATCAGCAGTCCCCAGTACCCCGTTGACAGTATTCGTCTACCCTCTTATCATGATTTTGCTAAATTTCTCTATACTACGAGGAAATAATGGATGAGCTAGACCGCAAGATTATCGAAATTCTTCAAACTGACGGCCGCGCCTCCAATGCCAAAATCGCTAGGGAGGTAGGCGTCAGCGAAGGCACCGTCCGCCGCCGCCTGCGCCGCCTTGTTACGGATAACGTCGTCAAAATCATCGCCGTCCCCAACCTGGACAAAATGGGCTACTCTACTGCCGCCCTCATCGGCCTCCAGACCGCCCCCGGCTACCTCGACACCGTCGCCGACTCGGTAGCAGCCATGAAAGAGGTCCACTACGTCGCCATCACCACCGGCGCTTTCGACGTCTTCGCTTGGGTCGGCATGACTTCCACCGAAGACCTTGGGATATTCCTTCGGACAAAAATCGGCACCATACCCGGCGTCACCAGGACCGAAACCTTCGTCAACCTGGCCATTAAAAAGCGCACCTACGGGCTGGTCCTCTAGGCCGCCCCTTGCGACGCTGGTTTTCGACGAAATTTTGCCATTTCGGGGATTCTCCCTTGCATAGACCTATGGCTATGCTATAATCTGCCACTTGGAAAAAAGTCCCTTGGCCTTAGCGTGAGGGCGCACAATTAGAGAAGGAGTTTCAGTTTCATGACCTATATCATCGCCGAGCCTTGCGTTGATGTGAAAGACAGCGCGTGCGTGGATGTCTGCCCGGTGGACTGCATCTACACCACCGACGCCGACAACATGTACTTCATCAACCCCGATGAGTGTATCGACTGCGCCGCCTGTGAGCCTGTCTGTCCCGTAGTCGCCATCTTCCCTGAGGACACCGTCCCCCAGCAGTGGAAGAACTACACTAAGTTGAACTACGACTACTTCAAAAACCGGGACCTCTCCACCCTCAAGCGCAAGTAACCCCCGATTAACCCTACCCAACCAAGAGGCTGCCGTTAGGCAGCCTCTTTCTTTGTGTCCCCACCGACCCCGAAGCCAATATACTCTCATTTGTAGCGATTCGAGGCGAGCATTTACCAATTCAAGCTAGCAGGTATTAGCCATGCCTTTTCGACCATCCCCTTCCTCACGCAGTAAACTTGCGTCCATCCGGTTGTCGATGCCTCGGAGCAACTCTTGTGCGTGTCTCATCTGGTTCTCCCTCTTCTCCTATTGCAAAGGAGAAGAGGGAGTTAGAGGGTGATGAGGTGATTCAATTATTCTTCCCCTTCCAGCAGGAAGGGGCAGGGGATGGTATCCCAATTTTGAACAAGATTGGTAACTACTGTACGATACTGTGCGCCCTCACCCGCATAATGCTAAAATCATTGTCAAAACCACGCCAGCCTTAAAGGAAATGCCCAAAACCCTCTCTGAAAGAAAGGAAAACAACATAGACCCTAGAGACCGCCACTCCTCCGTCATGGAGAATTACCTCCTCTCCCTCTACATCCTCAAAGAGGAGCAGGAGCGGCCCACCCTAACCTCCCTGGCCGCCTACCTCCGACGCCTCCCCGTGGCCGAAGGCCTCGGCACCTCCCTCCCCACCGTCCTAGGCATGCTGCGCCGCATGACCCGCGACGGTCTTATCCAGATGTCCCCTCAGAAAGAAATCGAGTTCACCGACAAAGGGCACAAGACCGCCGCCGCCATCGCCCGCCGGCATCGCCTGGCCGAAAGGCTGGTCGTCGATATCCTGGGTGTCGACCTCCCCCGCGCCGACCAGGAGGCCCACATCCTCGAGCACGGCATCACCCCCTACCTCGAAAGCCGCATCCGCAAGGCCGTCGGCGACCCCGTCACCTGTCCCTTCGGCAAGCCCATCCCCGGCAGCCGCTACACACCCCCTAAGGGAAAAGTCTTCCCCATGAACCAGGCCAGGCCGGGTCAAGCCTACCGAATCAGCAGCCTCCCCGACGAAGACCCTCGACTTCTGGAGTTCCTCTGCCGGCACAACCTCCTGCCCGGCCAAAAGGTCACAATCCTGGAAATCGGCGATTATCGAGACGTCATCACCTTCCGCACCGACCACGGCGAGGCCGCCCTGGGCTTCGCCACCGCCGCCCGCATCTACATCACCGAACCCAACGGCGACTGAGACGCCAAGCGCTCCTCTTACCCGTTTCGATTGATGCTTTCTCAGTACGAAGAAGTGAGACGAAGCCGAGGAGATACCCGCCTGGTCTCTCCCCCTTGAGACGCTTGATGCACATTAAGCCACGAGCCTTTTGTTCAGACGGGACTGGGGGATTCCCATCTGGTACTCCCCCTTCGGCCTGAAAGGCGAAGGGGGAGCTAGAGGGGGTTGTGGTATATCTTTTTTTATTGTCCCTCTTCTCCCGACTACGGGAGAAGAGGGACAAAGGGTGATGAGGGCGCCCCGATTAAGACCAAGGATAGATTTTTGGACCCACCCCTACCCCAGCGCCTGCAAACACTCCCTCAGCGGCGTCTTAACGCACGTAAACACCGGCGTGTCCCTCAGGGTATACGGCCTCGCCGTCGATTCCCTCAATTCCATCACCAGCCTCACGAAGTCCTCCGGACTGGCCGACTCGAAACCCAGCACAAACTCCGGATCGTCAAGCCCAAAGGCGTACGTCGTATGTATCTTCACCGATGGGTAACGATGCCCCACCGTAAAGTGCTGGTTCATTATCTCCTGGCGCTTTTCCGAAGCAAGCTGATACCAGTCGTGGGTCTTCCAAAACGGATATATAAAAAGATATGGGTCGCCCTTGGGTTTAATCGAGCCGGTGTGATGCGTCTGCCCCTGATGGCTGTGCCCCCCCACATACTGCGAAGGCCGGGTCATCGCTAGAAACGAGTGCGGGGTCGTCAAATAAGCCCCTAGCCCCGTTCCCGCCGCCCTCACCCACAACTCCTGCAGCATCTCCAACGATGGCGATATCTGCCACAGCATGAAGTCCACGTCGCCCCGGGTCCCCATCAGGCTGTAGCTGTGCATCTCCATTCGAGGCGCAAACTCCTCCACCACCGCCTCAAACTCCGCCCGGCCCCGCTCCCTCTCCAATGCCGGCAGCCGCCGCCACTCCGGCTCTGCCTTCAAAAAACTGTATCTGACAAACGACGGCGTATTTTGCGCCATGCTCCGCTCCAATATTCAAATCCACCCTATGTTAACAGGACATACCCCTTTTGCTAACCCGTCCATCTATTGAGTGCGTGTTCTTTAGGCTTAAGGGCCAGCGTTCCCTAAACAGGATTACGACTAGAAGATTGAGGAAGGTTACGGTGCATTGCTACCTGGCGCTGATTGCGCTCCAAGCATCTACATACCAATCGTCGTAACATTGCCATCGTCGTCTTCTACAAATAGCTGACCATCCTTCTTCTGTATCTGTGGACGGCCAAATCTATTTTGAGGGATTTGATTTGCTTCTAGCTCCCTAATTTGGCTTTCCATCTTCTCGTAAAGTTGTGTATTGCGGGACATAGAACGTATGAGCAATAGGAGTATCAAAATAGAAATTGGTCCTGTGCCGGCGGTTATCCAAACAAGGAATTCTTCCATACTAGGTGCTCCTAATCGCTCTGCAATAGTCCACCAGCTTAAAACGACCCCTGGTAGCTGTAGCAAGACGAAAGCTATCGCTGTTTTCCAAGGATAGCGGTGTACCAAGTTTGCCAATCGGTTCATACCGAACCTCCTGAGAGCGTGCGGCGATTGTACTCCGCCTGGCAGGAAGCGTGCGAGAAATATGCAACACGCTCTGTTGACAGATTATCTAGTGTCACACTAGACTATCCGAGATGAAACTTACCGCTCGCTGCTCCTGTACCTGCCTGCTATAGAGGCGGCAGGCACGGCTTAAAACCAGGGACTGCGCCTCACGCCATCGAGGATTGCAGTCCTATTTCTTTTATGAGGTGACCCTTGACACAGACCGCCAAGCAGACCCAGTGGGAACGCCACCTGGAAAGCATGAAAATTGCTCCCGCTTCCAATGGAATGATTCCCTATCTTCCCCAGGAAGTGGAAGACTACAAAAAAGAGGTCAAGGCCTATCGCGAAGGCCAGCGCCCCGAGGCCGCCTTTATGAGCTTCCGCCTCCATCAGGGCGTCTACGGCCAGCGTCAGCCCGACTCCCAGATGTTCCGAATCAAAGCCCCCGGCGGCGTCCTCACGCCCGACGCTCTTGTCGCCGTCGGCCAGGTGGTCGAAAAGTTCGCCCCCCTCAAGAAGGGCCACATTACCACCCGCGAAAACATCCAGATTCATCACATGAAGCTGGAGACCGCCGCCCAAGCCATGGAGATCATCGGCAAGGCCGGCCTCAGCACCCGCGAGGCCTGCGCCAACACCGTCCGAAACGTTGTTGCCCCGGCCACCGCCGGCGTCTGCCACGACGAGCTTTTCGATATCATGCCCTACCTTGCCGCCTACGTCCGATACGCCGTCCGAAACCCCCTTACCCAGGACTTCCCCCGCAAGTTCAAGACCTCCTTCAGCGGCTGTTCTGCCCACGACTCCATTATCTCCCCCCTCCACGACTACTCCCTCATCGCCCAGGTCCGCCGCGAAAACGGCGTCGAAAAGTGCGGCTTCAAAATCCTCGTCGGCGGCGGCACCTCTATCATGCCCAGGCTTGGCAAGGTCCTCTACGACTTCGTCCCCGTCGAGGACTATCTCCGCGTCACCCAGGCCGTCTGGATTGTGTTCAATAAGGCCGAAATGCTTCGCAAAAACCGCATGATGGCCCGCATCAAGGTCCTTATCGACCGCATCGGCTTCGACGCCTTCAAGGCCCAGGTGGAGGAAGAACTGAAGAACCTCGCCCCCATCGACCCAACCCCCCTTATGGCCCTCGACCCTGTCCTCAAGGAAACGCCCCCCGCCCTTCCCAAGTCTGCCCCTGCCCATCAGTCCTTTCCTCAAGAATTCCTCCAGTGGAAAGAATCCAACGTCGTGGCCCAGAAGCAGAAGGGCTACTTCCTCGCCTACGTGACCATCATCCAGGGCGACCTCAGCCCCCAGCAGTTTTACGGCCTGGCTGACATCGTCAAGAAATACACCGGCGGCACAGCCCGGACTACCCCCGAGCAGAGTCTCGCCCTTCGATGGATCCCTGAGGCCCGTCTCTTCGATGTCTGGAAGGCCCTCGGCGCCATCGGCCTGAACGAGGCCGGCGTCCACACCATCACCGACGTCGTCTCCTGCCCCGGCACCGATAGCTGCAAGCTCGGCATCACCTCCTCCATGGGCCTGGGCCGCGCCGTCCGCAGCGAGCTGCTGGCCCAGTCGGACCTCCTGGAAGACCCCCTGGTCAAGCAGATGCACGTCAAGATAAGCGGCTGCCCCAACGGCTGCGGCCAGCACCACGTCGCCGATATCGGCTTCCACGGCGCAGCCATGAAGGGCGCCAACGGGCAGCAGGTCCCCTCTTATGAGCTTTTCCTAGGCGGTTTCTACGGCGGCCGCTCCATCGACGACACCACCTACGGCCAGCGCGTCCCCCGCCTCAAGGTCCCCGCCAAACGCGTGCCGGAGCTGGTCACCAAAATCACGCGGCAATACCATCAGGACCGCCAGCCCGACGAGACCTTTAACCAGTACCTCAAGAGGGTCGGCGTAGCCCCCATAACCAAACTGGTGGAAGAGTTCTCCCAAATCCCCGACCTCAACGGCCACACCCAGGAATTGTACATGGACTGGGAAAAGACCATCGCCTACAAAGTGGAGCGTGGCGAAGGCGAGTGCTCCGTCTAGCGTCAGCCTAGGAGGTCTGCTAAGAGATTAAGAGGCGCTGGCTTATCTGCCCCGGATCCAGCGCCTCAATCTTTCTCGGATAGAACGCCTCTCCTCCATCGGCTGGCCGCGCCACCGTTTCTCATACTTGAACGTAGAGGAAGGCATAAAGAAGAGCAGGTAGGCTAAGAACAGAAAGACCACCCCGACGCCGAAAAGAAGATTAATTGTGCCGGACACCAGCAGGAACTGGTTAATCAGCACTATCGCTATAAGGAGCGATAGGCAGGCCAGGACGATCTTGCCCGCCGATACACGAAAGTTAGGTTTGAACCGGCTGATTCCGGACAACCGGCTGTTTTGGACGTCAGGCGCTCTGTACCTCTTCGCCTGTTTTCGAGAGGCCTTAGGGTTATCCTTCTCGGCCTTCTCCAGAATCTCTTCGATTTCCCTTATGAATTTGTCTGCCATGGCCCATCCCCTTTTACAATCCAGAAGGTAACATTGGCCCTAAAACCTGTCAACGGCCAGTCCGACTATGCAGGCCTCAGGCTTTGGCCAGCAGCAAAGCCCCCGCCAGCAGCGTCACGAAAACGCTCAATCCCATCAGCGCCCGCTCCACCGGCCTCAACATCCCCTCCTTCGTCAGCCGCGCCTGGACGCCTCGCCCCTCCTCCACCGCTCCCCGCACCGCCACAACCCGCCGCCTTAAGTATCGCGACGGCGTGCTGAGCATTCGCTGCGCCGCGCTTAAAGCAAACGCCGCGCCCGCCGCTGTTGCCGCCGCCAAGTCCAACGACTCGGCGTTCACAAAATACCCCGTCAGCGTCGGGAAAGCCCCCCAGGCCAGGCTGAACCAGAAAATATTATGAAACTTCCCACCAGCTAATTCTAGGTTATACGACACCACAAAGAATCCGCCAGTGGCTATGAACGCCAATAGCCAGGGAGTCGTCACCATTACTCCATACACCCCCAAAGCCGCCGCCCCCGCCAGTGACGCCATGGCAAGGAACACCAGGACCGGGGCCGGTATCCCGCTCTTCAGCGGCCGTCCCTTAAGCTCGTCCAGAGCGTGGGCGGATATCCCCACCGCCAGGAAGAACCCCAGGCAGGCGAGGCCTAGCCGGCTCCAGTGCGCCTCAGGCGCCAGCGACCATCCAATCGCGACATAGCTTACGTTCCACAATGTGTAGGGGAGATGCAGCAGGTTCAAATAGCTGCGCCACGAGCCGGGCCTTAAAGCGTAAAAGGACCCCTGGTCCTTTATATCAGGCCCCATCAGCCTTCCTGCCCTTGATAATCACGGCGCCCCCAAACGACAATCGTGTTACCTTCACATCCCTTATCCCTGCCTCTTCCCACAACCTCTTCTGCTGTTCCATCGGATACTCGCGATACAGCCCGCTAATGCTCCCGCCCAAAAACGCCCCTGCCGGCATCACTACCCTCGTGTATAACATCCACAACTGCTTTGCCCCAAGACCCTGCGGCACGCCAAACTCCAGCGACGCCATCATACCCCCTGGCCTCACCAGCCGCGCCAGTCCCTTGATAGTCGATGGCACATCCTCCACATACCGCAGCAGATAAGTGAACACCACCACCTCGAACGACTCCTCCGCGAACGGCGGCTTCTGGGCGTCCGCCAGCGCCAGCGTCACCTGCCCTTTAGCTATCTCGAATGCCA
>VGZZ01000025.1 GCA_016872285.1 SAR202 cluster bacterium
CTTTCCCTTTGACGCTGAGCGTACTCGCCAATGCTCTCCCGGTTCACGGCTACCTCCCTGGGATTTCGGTAACCGTAGTTTTGAGACAATCACTTTATTTCGGTAACCATATTTTTAATGTCATGCGTATACTTGTCCCTGCAAAACGATGGGCCGGTAGGCGGGCTGAGCGCAGCCAACGAGGACATCATCGCTTTTGACGGGACTAGCTTCAGTCTGCACTTTGATGGCTCCGACGTGGGCCTGGGCGGGTTTGTCCTGAGGCCTTCGCCATCATCAGCCCCACGGAAATCCTCATGTCATTTACATCAGCCGGCACCGTGCCAGGCATCGGCACGGTGGACGACTCGGACATTGTGAAGTTCACCGCCACATCGTTGGGCGACACCACGGCTGGCTCGTTTTCCATGTACTTCGACGGCAGCGACGTTGGCCTGAGCAGTTCCAGCGAGACTATAGACACGCTGGAGGTCTTGCCGGACGGACGCCTGTTGATATCCACCACGGGATCAATCTCTGTGCCGGGCGTCTTTGGAGCGGACGAGGACTTAGTAGCTTTCATGCCTTCGTCCCTGGGGCCAAACACCGCCGGCACGTGGAGCATGTACTTTGACGGCAGCGACGTGGGCCTGAGCAGCAGCAGCGAGGACGTGACCGGCGCGGCGGTGGACTCAGCGGGGAAGATTTACCTCAGCACCGAGGGGTCATTCTCGGTGCCGGGCGTTTCCGGCGCCAACGAGGACGTGTTTGTGTTCACCCCAACGTCCCTGGGCAACACCACCGCCGGAACATACCAGTCCACGCTATTCTTTGACGGCAGCGTCTACGGACTGAGCGGGAACGCTATCGGCGGCATAGACTTGCCGTAGGGAGACGATAGATTTGGAAAGCTAAGGCCCGCTCACCTTATGGGTGAGCGGGCCTTTATTATTCACATGCTACATTTAGCTTTGTATGTCTTTTGAACCAAAGTTGCTGAAAAGATAGTCCATTCTGGCTTAAGAAATTACTCTAGAAAATGTGAGCGCTCAATAAACTTTTTGAAGTGGTTAGAATTAAGAAAATTAGGAAAACCCCATGAGTAAAGCAAACCTCTTACTCATTCTAATGATAGCCTCACTTGGAATCGCTTTCATGGCGTGTCAGGGTCAAACCAGTGCTGAAAGACCGGCTCCAACTTTGGCTCGCTTGGTGAAACTTGATTTAGAGGCCCCTTCCAATGCCAAGGTCAGTGAGCTCATTACTTTGAAATTGCATCTACAAAACATCACTGATGAAAGTCTTACGATCTATACAGGAGAGCACCGCCTTGATTTTGTGGTAACTGATAGTTCGGGCGTAGAAGTCCAGCAACGCTGGCGTGGCGGACCAATAGAGCATGTCGAGCTAATCCTTCCCCTGCAACCTAAAGAAGTGCGAAGCCATGAACTTCAGTGGGACCAGCGTGCGAACAATTGCCAGCCACCATCCGCCTTCAGGAATTGTCCGGGTGACGCAGTTCCGCCTGGGAGTTACACGGTGCGCGGAATATTCGCAGCCCGAGTCACTGACAATTCTCCCCCGCAAGAGACGGTCGAAACAAAGGCTCAAAAACTAACCATTAGACCTCGTTAAGGTCTAATGGTGAAACCCTAAGCCGCCACCTGTAACTTTGTCAGCACCTTCTTGGCGCTGATGATGTGCCGTTTGAGGCCCATGTCCTGGGGGTCGAAGCCCATGGCGAGGCCTAGAAGCTGGGGGAGGTGGATGATGGGGAGGTTGATCTCTCGATTGGCTTGAAGCATAGCCGAGGGCTGGTAGCCGTCCAGGTTCAGGTGGCAGAGGGGGCAGGGGGTGACCATGGCGTCTGCGCCGCGGTCCTTGGCGTCGGTGGTGTGGTTGACCACCATCTGGACAGAGTTGCGCTCGTTGATGGTGAGGATGGGGAAACCGCAACACCGGGTCTTGCCGGGGAAATCGACGACCTCGGCGCCCAAAGCCTCCATGACGCGCTCCAGGGAGTCCTCGCGCTCGGGGTGGAGCTTTAGCTCCAGGGAGCCGCTAGGCCGGACGATGTAGCAGCCGTAGAAGGGGGCCAGGCGGAGGCCCTTGAGGGGACGCCGCACGTAGGTCTTCAGCTTGTCCATGCCGATGTCCTCGACAATCATCCACAGCAGATGCCGAGGGTTGGCGGTGCCCTTGTATTGAAGACCTTCTTCCTGAAGCTGCTCGTTCACCTTGGCTAGGTAGTCGGGGTTGGACTTCATGCGCTTGTTGGCCTGGCTCATGACGCCCTGGCAGGTGCTGCAGATGGTCATGATATCCGGCAGGTTTATCTTTTCGGCGATGGCGAAGGTGCGGGCGTTTAGGACATCGCCCAGGAACTGGTTCTTCTCCTGGAGGACGCCGGCGCCGGTGCAGGTGGCGCCGCGCTCCTGAAGCTCGTCCAGCTCATAGCCTAGCTGAGCGGCGACTTTTTTGGCGGCGGGGTAAAGCTCAGGGCAGCCGCCGCGGGACACGCAACCTGGCCAGAAGGCGATTTTCAAGTGGGGTCCTCCTGAATCTGTAGTATCGCCGCTCTTACTTCTGTTCCCGGCCCTGGGTGGCCCGGACCTTTTTGAAGAGGCGGCGGACGTTTTTGACGTTGGGGACGGGGGTGTGGAAGATGGGGGGCATCTTGCCGCGCATGAGAGCGCGAAGGCCGACGGGGCCGAAGCCCATGAGCTTGGGCAGGTTGAACATGCCGACGGTCTTGATGGGCAATCGAAGCTCATCCAGCCAGCCGCTGTGCTCGATGGAATCGACGAAGGCGTCGGTGTGGCGGGCGCCGTAGGTCTTGGTAAAGCCAGCCTCCATGGCCTTATCCCGCATAGCCATGATGCGGTCCATGGGCGCGACGCCTTTGGGGCAGGCCTGGACGCACTCGTAACATCGGGTGCAGTCCCAGATGCCGCTATATTCGTTCAACATGCGAAGGCGCTCGACGGTCTGGGCGTCGCGGGGGTCGGCGACGAAGCGATAGGCCTTGGCCAGGGCTGCTGGCGCGATGAAGTTCTTGTCCACTTCCAGCGACGTGCAGTCGGATACGCAGGCGCCGCACATGATACAGCTCATGACACCCGCGAGGTGGAGCATGGCCTCGTTGGGGGCGGTATATTCGCCGGCAGGCTCGGGGCCGGCGGGCTGGAGCCAGGGGGAGACCTGTCGGACCTTGTCCCAGAACATCTTCATATCCACCACCAGGTCCTTGACCACGGCGGCGTTGCCCATAGGCTCGACCCTGATTTTGGAACCGTCCTGGGAGGCCTCGATAATCTTGGTGTTGCATGCGAGATGGGCGTGGCCGTTGACGCGCATAGCGCAGGAGCCGCAGATGGCGCTGCGGCAGGAACATCGAAGGGAGAGGGAGCCGTCAACCTCCTCGCGGACTTTTATCAGGGCGTCGAGGACGCTGGCGGTGCGCTCGACATCGACGGTGTAGTCCTGCCACCAGCTAGGCCGCTCTTTATCGTCGGGGTTGTAGCGTCGGACGGATAGGGTGACTTCCATTAATACTTTCTCTCCTCGGGCTTCCACTTGGTAATAACGACGGGCAGGTGCGAAAGCTTGGGGCCTTTGGGAGTGCGGGTAACCAGGACGTGCTTGAGCCAGTTGGCGTCGTCACGGGTGGGATGGTCGGTACGGGAGTGAGCGCCGCGGCTCTCCTTGCGCTCCAGGCCGCCGGCGACGATGGCCTCGGCGCAGTCGATCATGAAGCCCAGCTCAAGGGTGAAGATGAGGTCAGTGTTAAAGACGCGGCCCTTGTCCTGGACGGCTACACGGGCGTAACGGTCTTTGTAGTTCTGGATGTTGCGTTGCAAGGTCTGCATTCCACGCTCGTCTCGATAGACGCCAAAATACTTGTCCATATCGACGCCCAGGTCGTGGCGAATCTTGGACCAGCGCTCGCCGCTGTCGTTGCGGCTGAGCAGCTTCTGCAGGCTGTCTTCCGCCTGGCCCGCCAGGTCCTCGATGTTCAGTTTGGGCCAGTCCATGTCTTTGGTGACATCGGCGGCGTGGTGGCCGGAGCGCCGCCCAAAGACCACGGTGTCCAGAAGCGAGTTGGCGCCCAGGCGGTTGCCGCCGTGGACGCTGACGTTGGCGCACTCGCCGGCGGCGTAGAGGCCGGGAACAGAGGTGAGGCCGTCCACATCCGTCTTGATGCCGCCCATGATGTAGTGCATTCCCGGGCGGATGGGGATAGGCTCCTTCATTATGTCAACGCCGGCGAAGTCGCGACCAATGTCCACAATCTGGGTAAGGCGTTCGCGAATCACCTTCTCGCCCAGGTGACGGCAGTCGAGGAGAACGCAGCCGTCGATGCCGCGGCCTTCGTTGATTTCCGTTTGCTCGGAGCGGGAGACCACGTCGCGGGAGGCCAGCTCCATCATGTTGGGGGCGTAACGTTTCATAAACCGCTCGCCCTGGCTGTTCAGCAGGTACGCGCCCTCGCCTCGCGCGCCTTCCGTTATCAGGACGCCGCTGCCTTTAAGCGTGGTGGGGTGGTACTGGACCATCTCCATGTCCATGAGGGACGCGCCGGCGCGGTAGGCCTGGGCCATGCCGTCGCCGGTGACGATGAGGGCGTTGGTGCTAGGCTCGAAGAGGCGTCCGACGCCGCCGGAGCACATGATGACGGTCTTGGCGCGGATAACAAATACTCGTCCGGTGGCGATTTCCAGGGCCGTGACGCCGGCGCATCGCCCTTCGTGCATGATAAGGTCCAGGACAAACCACTCCTCATAGACGCGGACGCCGGTCTTGAGGATCTGCTCGTAGAGGACGTGGAGCATAGCCTGGCCGGTGAAGTCAGCGACGAAGAAGGTGCGGGCCTTGCGCTGCCCGCCGAAGGCGCGGGTGCCCAGTTTGCCCTCGTCGTCGCGATTAAAGATGACGCCCATGTGCTCCATGCGAATAAGCTCGGCGCCAGCCTCGCTGCACATGATTTCGATGGCGTCCTGGTCGCCCAGGTAGTCGGAGCCCTTGACGGTGTCGAAGGCGTGGTCTTCCCAGCTGTCGCCTCGGTCGGTGAGGGCGGCGTTGATGCCGCCCTGGGCGGCGTTGGAGTGGGAGCGGACGGGGTGGACCTTGGAGATGATGGCCACGTTAGCGCCCTTTTCGTGGGCGGCGACGGCGGCGCGCATGCCCGCCAGGCCCGCGCCAACCACCAGTACGTCATGCTCTAGCAAATGGGGGCCTCCGAGAGTGCGTGAAATTCAGCACAATTGTAGCAGAGGCAGAGAGGCGGGGCAATGATAGATTAGGCGGAAAGGGCGAGCATAGCTTCACATTGCGTTTAAGGCCGAAGTATCTAGTGGATTTAGGGAACTATTGCTCAGTTTATGCCGTCAATTAATTATAAGGAAGCCATGATTAGAAAAGCCTTATCTATTGTTTTTTTGGTCTTTGCCCTGGTGACGGTGGGCTGTGCTACATCAAGCTCGCCGGCGAGTTCAACAAACGTCACACCAACTCCAACGCTCACTCAAGCTCCGATTAGCGTTCCTACCTCTACACCTCATCCCACGCAAACACCGCTTAACACCCCTACTCCGGCACCTCTTTTCACTCCAACTCGCACAGGCGCCGTCAATGAAGCCGAAGCCATTAAATTCGCTCAGGAAATGCTCGGACACGCCGTCCCAGGGGTTACCGCGGTCCGTGACCCTCGTAACCCCGTGGCCTGGCTTGTAACCCTGGCAGAGTACAAGCATCAGCTAGGCATGGTGCCGATTGGCGCAGTGCCAACCGATATGGATGCCAACAAACTGGTGTGGGTGGTACAAATGGAGGGCGCATCCATGGTCTCAGAGAATCCCTCTGGATACGCAGGCACTCAGTTCTACTATGCGCTAGTAGTATTAGACCCTGAGACAGGCCAATATATCAGAGATGATCGAAGCGTCGGGCCTGTTTTTGTAAGGGCACCTGACGGCGACTGGATTGAACCTTCGTCAATCTCACCACCGGAAGCACGGCTGAAGTTTACTATCGCGCCGGGCGTATGGATTGAATCCAACTCGACCAACTCAGCCTTGTTGTACGATATGAATGGTCAAATTATTTTCAACGGTGATGGCACTGTCTATCAGTGCTACTTCCATGTAGCGGAAGGTCGGCGCTTAGAAAAAGTTCTTGCAGACGAGAATGCTATGCGCCGCATCCGCTAACGAATGGCTTGGTGGAGGCTATCAGGCCGGTTCCCGGAGCCCGAGTACTATGTCAGCTTCGAAGCTCCCTCAGAGATCAAGCCAGGCGCCGAGGCGGTCTTCAGGGGAGGCATTTGGAGCAGAAAGGGCGACTGCACGGAAACCATTTCTATTCCTAATGCTCCCTTCGACCTGGTTGTAAGCAAGTTTAATGGTACAGAGGCGTGGCGCTGGTCGTTGACTGATGGCTCCTGGTCTCCTCTTACTCAAGAATTTGGCAGCAGGGATGTGTATCCCTTTGGGATCGAGTGGGACTTACGGGACAACAAGGGCCACTCTCTTCCAGAAGGAGCCTACTGGCTGCAGAGTTTCCAGATTATTGAGCGGTCAGGCGGCACTCCTGAATTACGCCCGAGCACCCCGCGCTTGTTCTTCATCGGTCTACGCTTACGACTAACTCATTGGCTTGAAGTGTGGATTGAGGCACCAGAGATAGTGAAGTCAGGAGGGGATGTACCACTGGTGATAAGGGTCCGCAACAAAAGCGCTGATCCAGTTGACCTTATCTATGAGATGACCCCATACAATTTCGTAGTGACAAAAGAGGACAGCAGTGAGGTCTGGAGGCAATCTCGGTGGCGAGGTAGTGGTATAGAGTTTCCAGATGGTGCCCTGCTACACCCGGGAGAAACCTTAAGTTTCCAAACAACATGGAAACAGCATGACAACACTTGTAAGCCCGGTACGGGCGAAGGCGACGTTCCATGTGTAGGGAACCCGGTATCACCTGGCAATTACTTGGTGGAGGTTACCTTCGAGGCTCAGTTGGCAGACACTAGCTATGAGGACACCATCAAGGTTGGGCCGTTGGAATTAACTATCAGGCCTTAGCCCCTTCCAGCGCCGCCAGCAGCGCCGTCACCGCCTCCGCCGCCCGCACCCTCGATGGCGTCCAGTTGCCCAGGTTCTTGGAGGAGATGTCCACGGTGCCGATGGTCTTGCCGGCGCGTTTTACCGGCACCACTACCATGGCCTTGAGGCCGGCGTCGCGGGTGACGCCGGCGACGCCTGCCTTTACCAAATCGTTTTCCACCAGGGTCTTGCCGCTCTGGAAAACCTCGCCGGTCTTGCCGGTCTTGGGGGAGTGGATTTCGATGATGGGAGGGTGCTTGATGTCTCGGAGAGACATGTGGACTAAGCGGATACCCTTGTCCTTGGCGTCGTAGATGCGGAGGACGCCGCGATGGGCGTCGGTGCCCTCCAGGATGGCGTCTAGGATACGGGAGACTTTGCCCTGGTAGGCGTAGCGACCAGCCATGATGTCTGCGGCGTTACAGACGGCGCGGAACTCGGGGGTGGGCCTGCGGTTTTTCATTTAGTTGCCTTTCTTATTGAATTAAGACTAGATACTAAGGGATATTTCAGATGTTTTACTTGACATGCAAGTCTGCATTCGCGCTGATCAGATTCTTCGACTTCGGGCCGACGAGTACATCGGCCATCCACTCAGAATGACAAAAACAATACCTCCGGCTTGAAATTTTTACCTTTTGCGTGACTGTGAACCTCTTATGGTCTTATTAACTGTTGACCGGCGGGCGAAGACCAGCATCAGCGACGCGATGGTCTTAACGTCCTGAATCTGGCCTGACGATATCATATCTGGTACTTGCGATAGGGGCACGCGCTCGACTTCGATATCCTCGTCTTCGTCCATGTGGTCATCACCCTTGGTGAGGCCTGTGGCGAGGAAGGCGTTCATGCCCTCGTCGCAGAAGCCGGGGGTGGTCCAGAAGAAGCTGAGGGGCTCCATTCGGCGGGCGCGGAGGCCGGTCTCCTCTTGCAGCTCGCGATGGGCGGCGGCTTTAGGGTCCTCGCCCTTGTCCATGCCGCCGGCGGGCACCTCCAGCAGGAACTTTTCGACGGGCTTACGGTATTGGCGGACCAAAATCACGCTGCCGTCGTCATCGAGGGGAACGATGCAAACGCAGGGCGCGTGTTCGACAACTTCGCGGGTGGTGGTGCGTTCGTTGGCCATGCGGACGGTATCGACACGCAGGTTAACGATCCTGCCTTCGAAGACGCGACGGCTTTCAATGGTCGGCTCGTTACGAGGTGAGGTCATGGCTAGTAGAAGATGGGGCGCCCCACGCCCTCACCGCCCTCAAAGCCCAGGCGTCGAGTAAGGGTGGCGTAGAACTGGTGGGGCGGGCCCTGTCGCAGAAAGAGGGCCTTGTGCTCGCTCATAGTGATTTTCAGGGCATTGCCGCGAGATAGCGGCATGTCCAGATACCCGTCGACGCTGAAGATAGCAGGCGTGGCGGACTCCAGGGCCAGCTCGATGGCGGTGGTGGAGGGGAAGACGACGGCGGTGGCGAGGCCCACGTGGGGGGCCACGGGCTTCATAATCATGTTCCTGGCCTGGGGATGAAGGATAGGGCCGCCCGCCGAGAGGTTATAGCCGGTGCTACCCGTGGCCGTGCTGACGATAACGGCATCGGCGCGATAGGTGGTGAGGTGCGCGCCATCCACTCGCGCCATGACGCGAATGAGGCGAGAGGTGCCGCCGCGTCCGACGACGACGTCGTTGAGGGCGTGGTGGGTCCGCATATCGGGGGGCACGGGATTGCCGGCGCCGTCAGCGACCTGGGCCTGGAGCATAGCGCGCTCCTCTACCCAGCCCTGGCCGTCGAGGTAGTCGGGGATGCGGGTGAGGGCTTCGTCGGCGCGGAGCTCGGTCATGAAGCCGAGACGGCCCATGTTGACGCCGAGGATGGGTATGCGGCGGGGCACGGCGGCCTTGGCGGTGCGGAGGATGGTGCCGTCGCCGCCGATGGTGATGATGAGGTCGGTCTTGTCCAGCAGGGGGTTGGACGTGTTCTCGTCGGCGGCGGACTCGGTCCAGCACTGGCGTCCCGGGCCGAGCAGGGCCAGGACCTGTTTAGTCTTTTCCAGGGCCCTGGGATTTAGGGGGTGATAGATGATGCCGATGACTTTAGCCTGCGCCAAGGGCAAAGCCTGCCTGGGTTATAGGGTGGCGGATCGGATGCAGGCGAGTCTAGCATTGGACGTGGGGGGAGTCAATTTGGGGGAAAGCGGCGCGTATCGGCGTGTTAAGCAAATATCTTGACTTTATTTTTCTGTAATAGCTTGGTTATCTGAGGCTGCAGGGGCAGATCAGAGACGTCTACTCCAGCACTTATGTAAAGGAGTTCAACACCAATCACTGTCCCATCTTTTGCGTAATCAACGATTCTGGTCTCATCCAATTCTTTGGAATAGGCGTGGGGCAGGTCTTTAACCAGGATATAGGCGCAATCCGCCTGTGGATCATACTTATAACGCATAACCACCATGGATGCTAGTTTAATCCAGGGCCACCACTGTGACAACGAGCCAAGGGCTGCTTTCTTTAGCAATTACCACTCTTATTGTTCTACCATCTTGTAAGGTTTTCATAAAACAAGGATTCCCGACCCTGTCTGTATGAAAAATATCATAGGTGTCCAATATTATGGCTACATCACTTACTGACACATTTCGCTTCGCCATACGCTCTATCGCATGGTTGGTGAGTATAAATCGCAAGCCCCCAGAAGACTCGTGAACCGAGCCATTAGGCAAAGGCTAATCTCCTTTGCGGTGCATTATCTCTAACCGAGGGAGCCTGATTAATTGAGAAGCCGTATCAAACTATTACGGTCTCAGCGGCCCAGCGGCCACGTCGGTGACCCAGGTGAGGAGGCGGGGGGCGACGCCCAGGACTACCACGGCGGCGGCGCTGATGGCTAGGGCTAGATTGAAGGGCGGGGACGAAGTTTCAGGGTAAGGACTCCAGCCCTGCGCTGGGGCAGGCTCTTCAATGTACATGACCCGGATGACGCGCAGGTAGTAGTAGGCGGAGAGGACGCTGTTGACCACGCCCACTATGGCCAGCCAGGCCAGGTCGGCGTCAATGGCGGCGCTGAACAGGAAGAGCTTGCCGATGAACACGCCGGTGGGCGGCACGCCGATGAGCGAAATCATCGCCAGGGCGAGCACCAGGGCGGGGACGGGCGCGCGGCGTCCCATGCCCGACAGGTCGTCGATGTTGTCGCTGCCGGTCTTGCTAGTGAGGGCGATGATGGCGAAGAAGGCGGCCAGGTTTGTAGCAGCATAGACGCCCAGGTAGAAGAGGAGGCTGTCGGGGCCGGCGGCGAAGCCGTCGTCGGCACGGGCAGACACCGCGGCCAGGCCCACCAGGATGTAGCCGGCGTGGGCGATGGTACTGTAGGCCAGGAGCCGCTTGATGTTGCTCTGGGTCATCGCCACCAGGTTGCCGAGGGTCATGGATATAGTCGCCAGGACGGCGAAGAGCAAAGCCCAGTCCAGCTCCAGGGCCGGGAAGGCGATGTAGAAGACGCGCAGCAGGATGGCGAAGCCCGCCGCCTTACTCGCCACGGACAGAAAAGCGACTACCGGAGTCGGCGCGCCCTCGTAAACGTCCGGCACCCACATCTGGAAGGGCGCCGAGGATATTTTGAAGCCGAAGCCCGCGACCATGAGGATGATGCCAACCAGCAGGGCGTAGCTGCCGAAGGGAACGTCGGGGTCGCCGGGGGCGGCCACAGCCAGGGCGATGTCGCCCAGATAAGTGCTGCCGGTGAATCCCCAGACCAGCACCATGCCGTAGAGCAGGAGGGCGGAGCTGATGCCGCTAAGGACCAAGTACTTGACGGCGGACTCGCTGGAACGGTCCGTCTTGAGGAAGGCGGCCATGGCGATTATCGGCAGGGTGCTAAGCTCCAACGAAACGTAGAGGGTTATAAGCTCGGTGGCGGAGGCCAAAAGCATCATGCCGCTGGCGGAGAAGAAGATGAGACTCAGGAACTCGCCCTTAAGCCGCTCCATTCGCCTTACGTAGTCCACCGAGGCCAGGACCACTAGACCGGCTACGCCTAGAATTAGGAACTTGAAGAACAGGGCGAACTTGTCGATGGAGATGGAGCCGAAGACGCCGGCCATGGCGCCGCCGCTATGAACGTCATCCCATAGGACGACGCTGAGGGCCACAGGCAGGGCCAAGCCGGCGAAAGCGATGAAGAAGAGCCAGTCCTTGCGAGCCCCCAGAAGGTCCAGGGCCATAACCAGCAGGCCCACGCCCGCCAGGCTTAACTCGGGCGACAGCAGATAAATATCGTGGCCGGTCATGGCTGCACCAGGGCCGCGATAGGCTCAAGGCCGGCTTTGAAGACATCGGTCAAGATGGCGGGATAGACGCCTACGCCGATGATAGCGACGATGAGCAGCGCTAAGGGGATGGCTTCGACGAAGTTGGCGTCCTTGAGGTGGGCAAATCGGGGCCGCGCGGGGCCGAAGAGGGCGCGTTCCAGCATCCACAGGATGTAGCCTGCCGTCAACACGATGCCAAAGGCCCCGAAGGCGGTAAGCCAGGGATAGGCCTTGAAAGCGCCGAAGAAGACCAGCACTTCCGCTACAAAGCCGCTCATGCCGGGGAGGCCCAGGGAGGCTAGGCCGGCGATAACGAAGGCCAAGGTAATAAAGGGCATCCGGCCTGCCAGGCCGCCCAGGTCGGGGATGTAGCGGGTGTGGGCCTTGTCGTAGATGAGACCGACGCACAAGAAAAGGAGGCCGGTGATGGTGCCGTGGGTGAAAAGCTGCATGGCCGCGCCGTTGAGGCCGATGCCGGCGAAATCGCCGCTGAGCAGCCCGATAGAGCCGACGCCCAGCAGCACGATACCCATGTGGCTGACGCTGCTATAGGCGATGAGACGTTTCAAATCGGTCTGGCGGACGGTGACGACGGCGCCGTAGAGGATGGTCACGACGGCCAGGATTGTCAGTTCGAGGGCATGGTCGGCGGCGATGCCTGGAAACATGCCTACGATAATTCGCAGGAGGCCGTAGCCGCCCATCTTCAGGAGCACGCCCGCCAGCATAACGCTGACGGCGGTGGGGGCGTCGGTATGGGCGTCCGGGAGCCAGGTGTGGACGGGCAGGACGGGGAGCTTGATGGCGAAGGCCACGAAGAAGAACCAGAAGACTACGGTGAGGGGCAGAATGGTGCGGATGCCCTCAGCGCCAGTTTCCGCCAGCCTGATCATGTCGAAGTGGCCGACGCCCGGGACGAAGTAGAGGGCCAGTATAGCCACCAGCATGAAGGCGCTGCCCAGGAAGGTGAAGACCAGGAACTTCATGGCCGAGTACTGCTTCCGGCCCGACCCCCAAATCGAGATGAGAAAGTACATGGGAATGAGTTCCATCTCCCAGAAGAGGAAAAAGAGGATAAAGTCCAGGGATACGAAGACGCCCATGACAGAGGTCTGCAAAACCAGGAGCCAGAAGAAGTACTCCTTGACTCGATGGGTGATGTTCCAGGATGCGAGGATGGCGCACAGGCCCAGGATCCCTGTCAGCAGCACCAGGGGCGCGCTGAGGCCGTCCACGCCCATCTGGTACTGGGCGTTGAAGGATGCCGAGGTAATCCAGTCGAAGCGGTCGATGAGCTGGAATCGCGCGCCATCCTGGTCGAAGGAGGCGAAGATGATGACCGAAAGCACCAGGTCGGCCAGAGCGATGGCGGCGGCGAAGAGACGGATGTTGCGGTCGCCGCGGACGAGGGCGAGGATAGCCAGCCCGCCCACCAGGGGCAGGAGGACGACGGCGGTGAGCAGTCCGTTAAAGGTTTCCAAATTCGCCTAGCCCCAAATCAGATATGACATCAAGATTGCCAGCACGCCCACGGATATGCCGAAGGCGTAGGCCTGGACTTGTCCGGTCTGGATCTTGCCAATCCCCCACCCAACGCTCCGCGACGCCCAGCCCGCGACGTCCACGATGTTGTCGATGACCTGCTGGTCAAACCACTCGAGGAAGGCGGCGGTCCTGCGGTAGAAGAATCGAGAAACGATGCCTTGTTCATAGAAGTGGTCCATGTAGTAGCGGTTGCTGAGAGTCCTATGGGCCGGGGCCAGGGCCTTCTCCACTTGGTCGGGGCCTCGCAGACCCTTCAGGTACATGGCGGCGGCGAGGCCGATGGCGGCTAGGGACAGCAGCGTGATTATCAGAGCCAGGCCAATATTTATGTCCAGCACCTCGGCGTGGCCGCCGGACGGGACTACAAATTCGCTGAACCAGTGCTTGGGAACGCTCAGGAACTCCTGCTGCGGGTTGGCGACATACCCAGCCGCTACGGCAGCAATCGCCAGGATACCCATGGGCAGGAGCATTACCAGCGGCGACTCGGCCAGGTGAACGCGGTGGCCGCCCTGGTCGTGGGTGGTCGAGGCATGGGCGCGCTGCTCGGCCTCGGCGCCGCCCCGGAACTCGCCGTGGAAGGTCATGTAGAGCATTCGGAAGGTGTAGAAGGCGGTGAGGGCCACACCCGCCACCAGCATCCAGAAAACAAAGGGGGTGCGCATCTCGTCGCCGTAGAAATGCCAGGCGTGGCCCAGTATCTCATCCTTGCTCCAGAACCCCGCCAGGGGAAAGATGCCCACCAGGGCCAGCCCGCCGATGAGCATGAAGGCGTAGGTCCAGGGCATGGCCTTTCGCAGGCCGCCCATGTAGCGCATGTCGAAGGTGCCGGCGGCGTGGTTGACGCTGCCCGCGCCCAGGAACAACAACGCCTTGAAGAAGGCGTGGGTGAAGAGATGGAAGACGGCGACGCTGTACGCGCCGATACCCAGGGCGGCCATCATGTAGCCAAGCTGGCTGATGGTGGAGAAGGCGAGGACACGCTTGATATCGTTGTTGACCAGGCCCATGGTGGCGGCGAAGAGGGCGGTGAAAGCGCCGATGATGGCGACGGCGCTCATAGCCTCGTGGGAGGCTTGGAAGACGGGGAAGAATCGCGCCACTAAGAAAACGCCGGCGGCGACCATAGTGGCGGCGTGGATAAGGGCGCTGACGGGAGTGGGGCCTTCCATGGCGTCGGGGAGCCATACGTGGAAAGGGAACTGGGCGCTCTTGCCTGCCGCGCCGGCGAAGATGCCAACGGCCAGCCACGTCAGCCCCAGCCCGCCGAAGGCCACCATCTTTCCTTCTTCGATGAGGGGTATGGCGGCATGGATGTCGGGTATATGCAGGGGGTTGAGGCCTTGGGCCAGGAAGGCGTCACGGTTGAAGAAGAGGTAGAGGATGGCGAGCAGGAAGCCGAAGTCGCCGATGCGTGTAACCAGGAAGGCCTTCTTGGCCGCGGCAGCGGCGGCAGGGCGGTCGTTCCAGAAACCGATGAGGAGGAAGGAGCCGAGGCCCACCAGCTCCCACATGGCGTAAAGCTGGAGAATGTTGCTGGACATGACCAGGCCCAGCATGGCGGCGGAGAAAAGGGCCATGAAGGCATAGTATCGAGCGTAGCCAGGGTCGCCCTTCATGTAGCCCTGGGAGTAAATTTGAACCATAAGGCTGACGCCGGTGACCACCACCAGCATGACGGCGGTCAGGGAGTCCACCATGAGGCCGATGTTTATCTCCAGGCCGTCCAGTTCAAGCCAGGTGTGGGGATCGAACTGGAGAGGGCCTTCCTCAATAACCGATTTGAGGGTCCATATAGAGAGCACCAAGGCGGCGGCCAGGGCGGCAATGAGGAGCCAGCCGGCGGTGACGGAGTGGCGGTTAAAGAAGGGCCGTATGACGAGGCCAATAACGGCGAAGGCCGCCAGAGGCAGTAAGAATATAGCCCAGACGCCTGCTTCGCCGATCATCTAGAGCTTCCTCACGATTTCCTCGGCCACGTGCTCGCGGCCTCGGGGCACCATGATACGGAAGGTAGACCTTTCAGACCAGTCGCGGATATCTCCCTCGGGCAGAAGGCGGACGGGGAGGCCTTCGGCTTCGATGACTTCCTTCCACATTTCGGCCACCATGAGATTGGGGGCTTTCATAAAATCGACCCACATGTCCGTCTACCGCCTCATCAGGTTGGCTTGAGTAATATCGACGGTCTGGCGTTGCCGGTACAGGGCGATGACGATGCCCAAGCCCAGGGCTACCTCGGCGGCGGCGACAACGATGATGAAGAGGGCGAAGACCTGGCCTGTGAGGAGGGTGTTTATGGCAGCCTCGGAGGTGTCGGCGGGGGTCAGGGCCACCACGCGGCTGGAGACGTAGCGGGACATGGCGACGGCGGCCAGGGTTACCGATGTAAACATTAGTTCCAACGACATGAGAACGGCTACCGCGTTGCGCCGGCTCAACGCCCCAAAGAGGCCTATGGAGAAGAGGATAGCGGAGAGGATAAGGAACTTCTCCAAGGCTTACTCCTCCTCCCTCACCAGGGATAGGGCGCCGATAATGGAACCCAGGAGCAGTACGGCAGCGGCGCCGAAGGCCACTGCGTAGTTTTCCAGCATCAGCTTGGAGAGCTTAAAGGGCGTGTTGATGAAAGCCCGGTCGACAATGGCGTCGCCGTTGGGCAAGGCGTCGATGAGCCGCCAGTCGGTATCGACGGCAACAAACACCAGCGTCGCCAGCACCAGCGCGGCGATGAGGAAGGCAGGGCCTTGCAGGCGGTTGGGCAGGTTTCCACTCTGGACGTTGCGGGTGAGCATAATGGCGAAGATGATGAGTATACAGATGGCGCCGGCATAGATGAGAAGCTGCACCACACCTAGAAACTCGGCGCCCAGCATGAAGAAGTGGGCGGAGATGGTGGCGAAGACCAGGACCAGGAGCAGAGCGGAACGGAAGATGTCTTTTAGAAAGACGACGCCCAGAGCGGCGGCCACGCCGACGATGGCGAGGACCCAGAAGATGACATCCTGGAAGAGCATCTAGGGCTGGCCCTCGGAAGCGCCGCCTCGCTGGACGCGTCGTGTGATCTTAGCGCCGGCCTTCTCCTTCTGGTGCCAGGGCCACTGCTCGCGGCCCACCTCCTCCCAGGGCAAGGGCTTGCCCGTGTGGGGGTCGTATTTCCTGCTCTCCAGCTGGGGACGGAACCAGGTGCTGGGCCGTTTGGGGGCGTTTCTAAGCTCGTCGACGGTGATAACCAGGTCGTCGCGGCGTAAGGCGCCCTCCTCGAAGCCGCTGCCCATAAACAGGGCGTCGTAGGGACAGGCTTCAACGCACAGGCCGCAGAACATGCAGCGACCTATATCGATGTCGAAAACTTCGATGTCGTACTTGTCGCCTTCCTGCATCGCAGTTTTCGATGGCTTGGTGACGATGCGGATGATGCCCAGAGGGCAGTACTTGGCGCAGGAGGCGCAGCCGGTGCAGCGCTCCTCGTACCAGACAAACTCCTCGCCCCGGAACCGCGCGTGCTGGCGCACCCGCTCCTCGGGGTACTGGACGGTGGTGGGCGACTTGAAGAAGTTCTTCATCGTCACCGCCAGGCCTTTGACTAAACCCTTGCCTAGCATTAGTCGGCGGCCTCCGCGGGCTGGATGATGGCGACCTTAGGCTCCAGCCTGGGGCTGGGCGCGGCGATGCGCTCGCGCAGGAACCGGCTAAAGAGGGCGATAGAACCTATAGCCAGGGGAAGGTTGATGGCTGCCATTATCCACTGCTCGCTGCGGGTGATTTCGCCAGGGACGGCGGCATTATAGTAGGCGAAGAAATAGACCTCAACGGCAGTGGCCACCAGGTTGATGAGGGCCAGGGGAAGGAGGAACTTCCAGGCGAAGGCCATAATCTGGTCGATGCGCAGGCGCGGGAAGGTGGAGCGAATCCAGATAAAGAGGAAGGCGAAGAAGGCCAGCTTCAGCAGGAACCACATGGCGCCCAGCTCGCCGGAGAGGAAGGGGCCGGACCAGCCGCCGAGGAACAGGGTGGACAGGACAGCAGAAGCCGCCAGCACGCCTGCCATCTCCGCCGCTTGCATAAGGGCGAACTTTATGCCGCTGTATTCGGTGTGATAACCGGCGATGATTTCGGACTCGGCCTCCAGGATGTCGAAGGGGGTGCGGTTAAGCTCAGCGGAGATGCCGAGCATGAAAATCAGCATCCCCAGGGGTTGGACAAGGACGAAGGGTATAAGTTGGGCTTCGACCACGCTAACCATAGACATGGAGCCCGCCAGCAAGACCACACCGACCAGGGAAAGGATAAGAGGCACCTCATAGCTTATCAGCATAGCGACGCCTCGCATGGCGCCGAAGACGGCGTAGCGATTGCCCGAGGCCCAGCCAGCCATGAAGACGCCCAGGGTGCTGAGGGTTCCGACGGCGATGAAGTAGAGGACGCCTATGTTCAGGTCGGCCAGATAGGTGTTGCGGGCGAAGGGTATCACCGCCAGGCTCAGCAGCAAAGACGCCAGCATGACTATGGGGACGACCGTAAAAACTATCTTGTCGGCGGAGGTAGGCACCAGGTCTTCTTTAGTGATGAGCTTGAGCAGGTCGGCTATGGGCTGGAGGAGGCCGAAGGGCCCCCATCGGTTAGGGCCGCGCCGCAACTGGAACCGAGCGATGAGCCGGCGCTCCGCCCAGACGAAGACGGCGGCGCCCAGCAGCGCGCCGTTGACCAGGATGAACATTATGGTGAACCCGGCGATGAAGAAGGCCAGCCACTCCCAGCCGCCGGGGAAGATGCCGTCGCGGCCGCCGCACCAAGTCGCGTTACCATCGTTACCGCCGAAGAAGCAGTAGACGCCTCGAAAGACGACGTTTTCCTGGAGGAAGGGGACCATCAGCGGTCCACCTCCCCCATGTTGATGTCGATGCTGCCCAGGGTGACAATCATATCGGCCAGCTTGGAGCCTAGGAGCAATTCTTTTAGGACGGTGAGGTTAATCAGGGATGGGGAGCGGACTTTGCATCGGTAGGGCGCCACGCTGCCGTCGCTGACCATGTAAAAGGCCAGCTCGCCTTTAGGAGACTCGACGCGGCCATAAGCCTCGGCGCCGGCAGGGGGGCGGAGGATGAAGGGAAGCTCGGCGCGGGCGAGGCCGGGCTGGATCTGCTCGCGGCACTGCTGCACGATACGCAGGCTCTGCTTGATCTCTTCGAGCCGCACCTGGAACCGGTCGTAGTTATCGCCGCGCTGTCCGACGGGTATGTCGAACTGGACGCGCTGGTAGATGTCGTAAGGGTCGGCCCTGCGCCAGTCCCAGGGGAGGCCGCTGCCGCGCAGCACCGGGCCGCTGATGGAGCCGGCGATGGCGGACTCCAGCTTGAGAACGCCCGTGCCCTTGGTGCGCACTAATACAATCTCGTTCTCCACTATCAGCTTTTCCAGGTCGTCGAAGAGATGGGGCGTGTTGGCGATGAATTTATCCAGGGCGGGCCAGAACTCTTCAGGGGCATCGGCATAGACGCCGCCGGGCCGCATGTAGCTGACGGTGATTCGCGCGCCGCAGAGCATTTCGAACATATCGAGGATGTTTTCACGGATGCGGAAGCAGTACATGAGAGGCGTAGCCAGGGCACCCAGGTCTTGCAAAAAGAAGCCGATGGCGACCATGTGGCTAGCGATGCGCTGCAATTCGGCGGCGATAACCCGCAGGTACTGGGCCCGTTCCGGCACCTCGACGCCCAGCAGCCGTTCGACGGCCAGGCAGTAGGCCTGGTTGTTGGTCATGGAGGCAACGTAGTCCAGGCGGTCGGTGAGGGTCAGGGCCTGGACGTAGTTGCGTTCTTCGGCCAGCTTTTCGGAGCCGCGGTGCAGGTAGCCGAAAACCGGCTCCACATCCACGATGATCTCGCCGTCGAAGCTGACGCGAAGCCGCATCACTCCGTGGGTGCTGGGGTGCTGCGGTCCGATGTTGACGACGACGGGTTCAGCGCGAATAGCCATAGGCCCCTCAGTACTTCACCACGTCCTCGAAGTCTTTACGATGGGGATGGCCCGGGAAGCCGTCCCATAACATTATCCGCTTGAGGTTGGGATGCCCCTCAAAGGCCACGCCCATAAGGTCGTAGACCTCGCGCTCCTGGAAGTCGGCGCCCTGCCACACTTCATACACCGACGGCACCGTGGGGTTCTCTCGACCGTAGACCTTGGCCTTGACCACAGCGCTGTGGTTAAGGTTCAGGGATGTGAGGTGGTATACGAGTTCGAAGTGGTCGATGTAATCGACGGCGGAGACGGAGTTGAGGAAGTTAAAGTCCAGGTCCTTGTCCTCTTTCAAGAAGCAGCAAACGTCGCGAATCGAGGCGGGGTCAATCCAAATCGAGTCGCCGCGCCAGGACTGCACCGCGCTGGGAAACCGCTCCTTGAGCTTTAGCGATAGCTCCTGGCCGGGAAGCGCTCTGGTCATACCTCGCCGGCCCTTCTGCCCTTGATGCTGTACTTCTTAATCTTCTCGTGAAGCTGCATGATGCCGTAGAGCAGAGCGTCGGGCCGGGGAGGGCAGCCGGGGACGTACACGTCAACGGGCACAATATGATTGACGCCAGGCACCACGCTGTAGGACGAGTAGTAGGGACCGCCGCTGGTGGCGCAGACGCCCATGGAGATAACCCACTTGGGCTCGCCCATCTGGTCGTAGATGCGGCGGATGGGCACGGCCATCTTCCAGGTGACTGTGCCGGCCACAATCATCAGGTCAGCCTGACGGGGCGTGGCGCGGAAGGCCTCCATGCCGAATCGCGAGATATCGAAGCGGGACATCGCGCTGGCCATCATCTCGAAGGCGCAGCAGGCCAGACCGAAGGCTACGGGCCACAGGGCGGACTTGCGGCCCCAGTTGAGCAGGGCATCCACCGATGTGACCATGACGTTCTTTTGCAGGTCGGCGGGCACGTGGAGAAGGGGTTCAGGGTAGGCGTGCTGGCTGTGGGTGTGGCGCATGCTCTCGACGGCCTGGCCCTCTTCGATGTCGAGGCCGCGGGTCTGCAGGTAGAGAGGCGGGCGGGCTTCGGGCGTCATCACATCCTCACTTCCACTCCAGGTCCTTCTTACGCCAAGCGTACACCAGGCCAAAGCCAAGTATAGCCATGAAGACCAGCATCTGTATAAGGGCGTAGAGGCCCAGGGTCCCCATGCGAGTGGCCCAGGGGTAAAGGAAAATTACCGACACGTCGAAGATAACAAAAAGAAGGGCATACATATAATATCGGAAGTTGAACTGCTCCCATGGCCCGCCGATGGTTTCCATGCCGCACTCGTAGATTTCCTTCTTGACGGGGTTGGGCTTCTGAGGCCGGATGCCCAGGCGCGAAAGGGTGAAGGAGAGCATGAGCATACTAAAGGGCACGAAGATAGCGACGCCGGCGAAGATGGCTATGAGGCCGTACTGTCTGAGATAGTCTTCCAGCATGGGCGGGTTACTCCAGGATTGGGGTGCAATATAGCACAGGGATATTATAGTCGCAAGTGAAAATATGCACAAAGTATGTTGGGGGCTAAAGTTAGGAGGAACGTGCTAAAATTTTCCAGACGGCCCTCGGACACATTCCATGGTACAAGTCCAATCAAAAGCTGAAGTTTACTTCATGGCTCTGCTTTCCCTCTCAAAAAGGGAGCGCAATCAAGTCCTTGCTAGTCTAGTTGAAGACCAGAAAGTAAGGGAGGACTTAATCGACATCTTGATTCATGAGTCCAGGAAGGGGGAGACCGCTGAATCCTATAGAAGCTATAGTAACGAGAGGAAATAGAGAGGGGTTTAATCCTCGTAAAATTAGACCAGGATGGGAATTAGCATGACTACCAAGGCTGAAAAGGTACTAATGGAATATAAAGCCTTGCCTAAGCGGGAGCGAAAAAAGTGCTCTCTCGCTTAATGGCAGATGAGGAAGACCTCCTTGAGGAAATATGGGCACAAAAGCTGCTGGAAGAACGGAAGAATGATACAGAACGTCCCTTTGAAGAGTTCCTGGCCGAATATGAAACTGAGAAACTTTAGTGCCTTATTCCCTGACAATAAGGGGACAGACGGAAAAAGACATCAGGGTATTGCCGAAAGGTATAGCTCTCAGAATCAACCAAAGGATACTCTTGCTTAAGGCTGACCCACGGCCTTTAGGCTCAAAGAAGCTCGTTAACCAAGACGCCTACCGGATTCGCATTGGAGACTAAAGGGTTATCTATTTAATTAGGAAAGACTCGCAAGAAATTGTTATCTGGGCGGTGGGGCATAGAAAGGACGTTTACTAGGCAGTGCTTATAGACCTCCACACCCACACTCGTCCCAAGTCTTACGACGCCTTCCATGACATCGAGTCCCTGGTGGCGGAGGCCAAGGCGCTAGGCATCGACGCGCTGTGCATCACCGAACACGACGCCTTTTGGGACCATGCCGAGCTAGCCAGGCTGTCCAAGCAGTTCGGTATGCTGCTGCTGCCGGGATGTGAAGTCAACACCGATGACGGGCACTTCCTGGCCTTTGGCTTGAAGGAATATAAGTACGGGATGCATCGAATGACCTTTCTGCGGCGGCTGGTGGGTCAGGCCGGCGGGGTGATTATCGCGGCCCATCCTTATAGACGCCGCTTTTCACCGCCAGGCCCTAGAAGCCCGTCGCTGGAGGAACAGGTGGGCAGAGCGGCAGAGGAGCCGGCCTTCAGCCAGTGCGACGCCATTGAAACCATCAACGGCCACGGGACGGTTATGGAGAACCGGTTCTCGGCGGCGCTGGCGGACAAGCTGCGGCTGCCGGCCACCGCGGGGACCGATGCCCACCAGCGGGGCGAAGTGGGGCTGTGCGCCACCAGGTTTGAGGCAAAGGTTGGCGACCTGGACGATTTGATTCGAGAGATTAAAGCTGGGCGGTGCAGCCCTGTGGCCCCGACGGAGGGACGGGTCCACGGTCTGTAAATATTGCCGGCAGGGCTACCTGGGCCCTACCGCCACCTCGGCCACCAGCAGTTCCAGCGCCAGGTCTTCTTCTATCTGCCCGTCCTTGACTGAGAAATCGGTCTCCACCAGACGCTGGTACAGGACTTTAATTCGAGGCCAGGGAAACTTGCGGGCCTGGTCCAGGGTCTTTCGCTGCACAAACTCGGCCCTAATCTCCAACCTGGAGCCAATTTCCTGCGGAGCCACGCCCTGCTCCAGCATCTCCTTGGCTAGGGTTACAAGTCGAAGCTGCCTTGCCACCAGATTAAGGATCTGTGAGAAGTTTGTGCCGCTGGCTTTGAGGCTGTGAATAAGCCTGAGCGCCAAACCCGGCCTTCCTTCCAGGATGGCGTCCACCGCGGCGAAGATACTGGCCTCCCGCACCTGGGGCACCAGGAGGTTTACGTCGGCCTCGTCGATAGGGCGGCGGCCGCAGTAGAGCGCCAGCTTATCCAGCTCCGAGTCCAGGGCGCGCAGGTTGCCGCCCACATACTGGCCGAGCAATCGGAGGGCGCCGGGGGTGATCTTCGCGCCTTTGGCCTCTGACCGTTTGCGGGTCCAGAGGGCCAGCTCCTCGCCTCGCGGCACCTCAAAGTTTTGCACATGGGCCTTGGACCGCAGGCGCGTCAGCATGGGGTTGCGGTTGGAAAGGGCGCCCTCGAAGAAGACCAGTGTAGTAGTGGGAGGCAGGGTCTCGATTCGCGTCTCGAGCCCTTCCCACTGGCCCAGGGCGTCGGCGCCCTTCTTGGGCGCGGCCCGCCGCCGTCCGCCTTCGCCGCCATCGAAAGTTTGCAGCAGTCCCTCCACCACTACCAGCCGGCCCTGGGCGAGGAAGGGCATAGCGCCGGCCATGGCGATGAGCTTGTCCATGGTCAGATCGCCGGCGGAGACCCGATGGCTGTTGGCCTCCAGAACCTCGGGAGGGCCAACCTGCGTCTTGAGGGGCGCCAGGGCCTCCTCTATAAGGAAGGAATCGCCATAGAAAACCAGGATAGGCATAGCGGCCTCTACGATAGCACAACTGAGGGCTGGCGGGACGGGTGAAGGGACGCTATGCTTAGGAGGATATGGAGATAGCCCTCATTGGTCTGCCCAGCAGCGGCAAGACCACCTTATTTAATGTATTGACCGGCGGCGCGCAGCAAGCGCCCGTAAGAGGCAAAGCAGGCATAGGCGTAGCAAAGATCCTTGACACGCGCCTGGACGCTTTATCCAAAGTTTTCAACCCCAAGAAGACCACCTTCGCCGAAATCACCTTTTGGGATATCCCGGCGGCAGTGGGCGAGGACGGGCAGCAGCGGGCCATAGGCGGGCAGTTCTTAAACCAGCTTCAGAGCGCCGACGCCTTTTTGCATGTGGTACGGGCCTTTGACGACCCGACGGTGCCTCATTCTCAGGGCAGCGTCGACCCTCTAAGAGACCTGGAGGCCCTGGACGCGGAGCTGGCTTTCTCAGACCTGGCTATCTTAGAACGTCGAGTCCAGCGCATCGCCGACTCGTTAAAGGGGGCCAGGGGCAACGAGCGGGAACAGCTGCTGCGGGAGCAGCCCTTGATTCAGCGAGTGAAGGAGTCCTTGGAAAAGGACGTGCCCCTGCGGCAGCAGACTTTCACGGGAGAAGAGTCCAAAACCCTGGCCAACTACCAGCTTCTGACCAGCAAGCCGCAACTTATCGTGATGAACATCGGCGAGGAAGACCTGGGGGACCAGGCGCGGGCGGACAAGCTGTCGGCCCAGGCCAGCGAGAAGCACGGGATGAGGGCGCTGGCGGTGTGCGGGAAGCTGGAGAGCGAGCTGTCGCAGCTATCAGCGGAGGAGCAGCGGGAGTTCCGCCAGTCCCTGGGGGCGGGCGAGTCAGCGGTGGGCCGGTTGGTGCGCGAGTGCCTGGAGATGGTGGGTATGAGCACCTTCCTCACCGTCGGCCCGGACGAGGTGCGGGGGTGGGTGATAAATAAGGAGATGGCGGCGGTGAAGGCCGCGGGAAGGATACACTCGGACATCGAGCGGGGATTTATTCGGGCCGAGGTGGTGTCTTACGACGACTTCATGGCCTGCGGATCGCTGGCGGAGGCACGAAAGCGGGGCGTGCTGCGGTCGGAGGGCAAGACCTACCCCGTGAAAGACGGGGATATTATCAACTTCCTGTTCAGTGTCTAAGCCCCACCTGCTCCCAACCACCCACTAGGCTAAACGCGCCGCATTTGTCTTCGGATGACTACTCCTGAAAAGCTGCTTGGCGCGGACCTGTTGGACCTATGGGGGTTAACCCTCATAGGCGACCCCTTTTTAATCAACTCTGACCCGGTTCCCTGAACACCGACAGGCACAGTCCTGGGTGCTAGCACCTGAAAGTATTCCAGGTATACCCCCCATGGGATGTCGTGTTGGCACCACAAATTAAGGTGGTAACCCACTGGGGTAGACTCTCCAAAGTGCCGATACTCTCCTCCAAGCGATAGCAACCCACCGATACAGGGCGCAAAAAGTTAAACCGCCCGAAGTCCGAGTAGGGGTCGCATCCCGGAGGAATAGCATGAGACTGAGGATTGGACGCATTCACCTTGCAGGCCTGTCCCTGGACTGGCTTGTCCTTGCGTCACAAGTCTGCATTTTGGATGGTTCCGAGGGTGTCCCCCAGGATATTCTCTCCGCCGCCAGCAAAGAGATCCTCAGACGAATTAGGGACGCGGGCGAATTCGATATAACCCCTCGGGAAGTCCTGCTCTCTTTCTTAAAGCCTGCCCTGGCGACGCAAGGCCATTGCAGATGCCCCTCCTGCCGCGCTCGATGCGCGGTGTGCAGGGCCGTCCACCAGCCCCCCCGCCAGCAAAGAGCAGGCCGGGAACAACTAGGCAACGCAGAGCTCTAACTTAAATATCTTAACCTCTTGTCAACTATCCAGCATGGCTATCGGAGGCCCAAGTGCGCCTTTACTGCCCGCTGGACTTGGCTAACAAACTCGAGGGTAAGAGAACCTCTATAGCGCAACAGCCGGACTTTATCCACGGTGCGAATCTGGTCAGCTTTAGCACGTGAAGCCACTGTTAGACCACCTGCCCCCTTAGGTAGAAAAGCATTGTACGGATACACCTTCTTTGAAGGCTGACCAGTAATGGGAACTACAGTTACGGTTTGAGAGTAACGGTTATTGATATCATTTGAGACTATTACTGCTGGCCGGGTCTTGCCTATTTCTGCTCCAATGCTCGGGTCCATCTGGACATCAAAAATATCCCCACACCGAGGAAAGTCTCTTTCTGATTGGGATGACATTTAGGATTCAGTGTTAAAGGTCAGCCTAATGAGGCCACTTTTCTAAAGTAATTTTTTCCCACTCCGCATTAATCTGCGCCCCCTCTTCTCTTTCTGCTATATAGCCCTCAATCATTTCCTGCTCAAACTCCTTTTGCTCAATAGAGCGCAGCTTCTCCTCAATGGCCTCCGCTACAAATGCGCTCCTTTTCCTTGAGCGTACCCTTTCCTTAAGAGTCGAAGCCGTCTTCTCAGGAATGGTAAAGTTTAGCTTTACAGTTCTCGAAACCATTATGTATAACCCCAATTAATACCTCTACCTATACGTATTTTAAGCGTATGCCATATCAAATACAACTTTTATTCCAGGCACATTACTTGTATCCTTGCGTTACCTTCCATCAGAGGTATCCATGTACGTTGTCGGAACGGCTGGCCATGTGGACCACGGCAAGTCCACCCTTATCAAAGCCCTGACAGGCATAGACCCGGACCGCCTTCCCGAAGAAAAAGCCAGGGAGATGACCATTGACCTGGGCTTTGCCTGGCTGACCCTGCCCTCGGGCCGAGAGGTCAGTGTCATCGACGTTCCGGGGCATGAGCGCTTCGTTCACAATATGCTGGCGGGCGTCGGCGGGGTGGACCTGGCACTGCTGGTGGTGGCCTGCGACGAAGGTGTCATGACGCAGACTCGCGAACACCTGGCCATCCTCGACCTGCTGCAGGTCAAGAGCGGCCTGGTGGCCCTGACCAAGGCCGACCTGGTGGACGCCGAGATGCTGGACCTGGTGAAGCTGGACACCGAGGAGTCCCTAAAGGGCACCGTATTTGAGAAGGCGCCCATGATGCCCGTGTCGTCGTACACCGGCAAGGGCATTCCCGAGTTGAAGCGTAAAATTGACGACATGCTGACCTCAACACCGCCGCGACCGGACGTGGGCCGCCCGCGGCTGGCGGTGGACCGCTCCTTTACCGTGGCTGGCTTCGGCACGGTGGTCACGGGCACGCTCATTGGTGGCAGCCTGGGGGTGGGGCAGGAGGCGGAGCTGGCGCCGTCGGGGCGCAAGGTGCGAATTCGCGGATTGCAGACGCACAAGCAGAAGCTGGATAAGGCCGACCCTGGACGCAGGCTGGCGATTAATCTCACAGGCGTCTCCCATGACGAGGTGCGTCGTGGCGAGGTGTTGACCAACCCCGGCTGGCTGAAGCCCACGAACCTGGTGGACGTCCGGCTGAAGCTGATTAAAGACGCGCCCCGGCCCATGAAGCACAACGCCCGCGTGTCCTTCCATCTGCTGGCCAGCGAGACCGCCGCCCGAGTGCGCCTGCTGGACACTAAGGAGCTGCAACCCGGACAGGAGGCCTGGGCGCAGGTACACATGGAAGACCCCTTGCCGGTGGTGAAAGACGACTTCTTTGTCGTACGCGACACCGAGACCACTCTGGGTGGGGGCCGGGTTGCCGACGCCCAGCCAAAGCGACACCGCGCCTTCTCCGAGACGGTGCTGGAGAGCCTGTCGAGAATGGAGCAGGGCAGCCCCGGGGAAGCAGTCTTGTCGTCATTGGAGCAGGCCGGCCCCAGCGACATCGCTACCCTGGCCCAGCGGGGGAACCAGGCGCTGTCGGAAGCGCTGCCGATGGTCGAGTCGCTAGCTAAAGAAGGACGGTTGGTTGTCCTGGGTGATGGGGAGGTCAGGGGAGAGTCGGCGGTCTATTCAAACAGGGCCTGGGAGGCGCTGGAAGAGCAGGCACAAACATTCTTGGCGCAGTACCATCGTCAGTTCCCCCTTCGGAAGGGCGCGTCGAGGGAGGAGATGAGAAGCCGGTTAGGACTTTCGGCCCCGCTGTTTCCCCTAGTGCTAGCTAGGTTAATACAGGACGAAGTTGTCACTGAAGACGCCTCGCTGGTGCGGCTGCCGCAGCACAAGGTGTCCATGAAGCCGCAGCAGGAACAGCAGGCGGCGTCGTATCTTAAGGCCCTGGCCTCAGACCCCTTCTCGCCCCCCACAGACCAGCCCATTGATCCGGCGCTGCTGGCCCTGCTCATCGAGGAGGGGCGAGTGGTGCGGGTAGACGCGTCGGTGGTCCTCAGCGCCGACGCCTACAAGCAAGCAGTAAACAAGATAACGAGTTATATTAGAGACAATGGTAAGATCACCGTGGCCGACGCCCGCACCTTGCTGAACTCGACCCGTAAATATGTGCTGCCGCTGCTGGAATACATGGACCAGCAGCGAATCACCCGTCGTGTGGGCGATGAGCGGGTGCTGAGGTGAGCGAGTGGGCTTAGACCTGGCCAAGACTATCCAGGAATTGAACAGCGCGGCCTCCGGCCAGCGGCGCGAGCATGACGACCGCCTCCAGCGCATCGTCGTAGCGGTGGAGGCTATGCGGGGCGCTTCCAAGGACGACGTGGCGCAAAAATTTGACCGTCCCGCGCCTCGACGCCGCTTTTTGTGGGCGAAGCCCACCGACGGCCTGGGCGCTGCCTACGACCCGCCAGCTACACCCTCCGACTTCTGCGTGCTGTCGGTGGACGGCTCGCAGATAGACGTAGACCGTCACATGCCTATGGCCTGCGCCCTTATAAACATCGGCTCGTGCGTGATTCGATATGGCGCTCAGCCTACCGCCCGCCTCGCCAGCCAGCCTAGGCTCCTCTTCGGCGAAGGTCTGTACCTGAGCGACCCCAAGAACGGCGCCGCCGAGGTCCCCTTGGAAGGCCCCGCCTTAGGGCTGAAGCGAAGCCTGGAGGAGATGCGGGCCGTGAAGCCGCTGGTCGAAGCCCTGCCTGATGACCTGCCTACGCTGGCCCTGCTGGACGGAACGCTGGTATTGTGGGGAGCTTCGGGACGGGAGTCGACGCCGCTATTGAAGGCGGAGATTTTGGAGCGGGGGCTGGTGCCAGTCCTCGATGAGCTTAGAGAGATGTCACAAAAACGGCCCTTCGCCCTAGCGGCCTACGTCAGCTACCCCGCCAGCTCCGAGGTCGTCAAAACCCTGCGGCTGCACCTCTGCCAGCATAGCGGCGAGGAGTGTGAGCGGGCGGGCTGCTCCAATCGCCGCTCTTCGATGTCGCCGTGCAGCCTGGTCAACCACCTGCTGGACCGGGAGCTGTTCTTAAACTTGCTGAGGCCGGGGCAGCGCTCAGGGCTATTCATCAGCCAGTCGCTGGTAATTCAGGACTATAAGGGCCACCAAATCTATTTCTTTTATGTGCATACAGGTGATGAAATAGGGCGGGTGGAAGTGCCGGAGTGGGTCGCTACGGACGAACGACTGCTATCGATGGCCCACGCCCTCGTCCTCGACCAGTGCCATCGAGGCCTGGGCTACCCCGTGGCCATATCGGAAGCCCACGAACAGGCCGTAGTCAGCGGCAGCGACCGGCAGCGATTCAACGAGCTGGTGGCCTCACTGCTATCACGGCAGGGGTTATCGGCGGCCACCTCAGAAAAAAGCCGATCTAAAAGGACAGCCTGGCTATGACGCAAGAGAAGCCGCAGCGCATTGGCGAGGTTATTGACGCCGACATACGCAGCTTCGATGTTCAGTGCTACACGCTCTGGCGGGGGCCGTCGCTGGGGACCTTAGTGCGGGCGGGCGAGCCGTCGGTGGTCGGCGTGGTGTCGGAGGTGCGGACCGAGTCGCTGGACCCTAGCCGTCCCGCCATCGCGCGGGGCCAGGACGCCGCCACCGAGGACGATATTTATAAAGAGAACCCTCAGTTGACCCAACTGCTGCGCACTCGATTTCACGCTATGGTGGTGGGCTGCTCCGAGGACGGTGGCATACGAGTGGGTCTGCCATCGGCGCCGCCGCGGCTTCACGCCTTCGTCTTTGCCTGCGACTTGCAGCACACCGCCGGCCTGACGCGCTCCCTGGACTTCCTGCGACTGCTGCTTAATGGCAACGGCCCGGCCAGCGACGAGGTGGTTGTCGCATGCCTGCGTCAATTGGGCAAGGAGTCGCAGTATGGGAAGGACTTTCTTTTGAGGGCGGGGAAGGCGCTGGCGCAAGAGCTGGCGGGCCAGACGCCCCGGCTCAACGGCATCCTCAGGAGACTGGCATGACAACTAACGGCGCGTCGCCTCAGGAGAAGCCAGGCCAGTTCTTAGGACTGGTGACAGGCGGCTCTCTGAGCCAGGGCGTGGAGGTGCGGCTGGATGCTGGAGTGTCCGTGGAGGACATGAAGGACGGCACCCACGTTACTATCCAGGGCGAGAAGGAACGGTTCATCGGCATCGTTACCGACGTTGCCCTGGGCATGACCGACCCGAACATGAAATACGCGCCGCCGGACGTGTCGGACCCCTACATCGCCCAGGTGGTCAAGGGGTCGATGACCTACGGCACCCTGTCGGTGCTGCCGATGCTGACGCTGCCCGCCGCCCTGGGCGCCGACGACGCCCCCAAGCCGGCCAAGACCGTCCCCTCCCATTTCTCCAAGGTGTTCCGGGCGTCGGAACGGGACGAGGAACTGGTCTTCGGCAAAGAAGGCAAGACCCACTTCTTCATCGGCAATCCCCTGGACATGGAGACCAAGGTCTGCCTGAACATGGAGGAGATGGTCAAGCGCTCCTGCGGCGTCTTCGGCAAGAGCGGCACGGGCAAGACCTTCCTCACCCGACTGCTGCTCGTGGGTATCCTGCAGAACGACGGCGCGTCCAGCCTCATCTTCGACATGCACAGCGAGTACGGTTGGATGGGGCAGGACACGGACAGAGGCGCGACGGTGAAGGGCCTGAAACAGCTCTTTCCAGCCAAAGTAGCCGTGTTTTCTCTGGATGAGGAGCATTCGCGGCGGCGGGGCGTGTCGCCGGACTTCGTGCTGCAGGTGGGCTATGGGGACATTGAGCCCGAGGACGTGGAGTTGCTGCGGCAGACCTTGAGCCTGTCCGATGTGGCGGCGTCATCGGCGTGGAACTTGCAGCACAAGCTGGGCGCCAAGGGCTGGCTCAAGACTTTCCTGGACATTGAGGGCGGCGATGCTCTGGCGAAGCTTGCCGAGGATCTGAACATTAACTTCCAGGCCCTTCGCGCCCTCTACAACCGCCTCAGCCGCCTCAAACGCTACGCCTTTATCACCGACAAGCCCCTGGACGACTCGGTGAACCGTATCCTGGAATGCCTTGACCAGGGCAAGCACGTGGTGCTGGAGTTCGGCCAGTACGGCAACGATCTGACGGCCTATATCCTTGTCGCCAACCTGCTGACCCGCCGCATTCATGAACGTTATGCCAGGCGTAAGCAGGAGGCGGAAGGCGGCAGAGGTAAGCCGCCACGACCCCTGGTCATCGTCATCGAAGAAGCACACCGGTTTCTCAATCCAGCGGTAGCCCCCCAGACCATCTTCGGCACCATCGCCCGCGAGGACCGGAAATTCAACGTCACGCTCATGGTCATCGACCAGCGTCCCAGCGCCATAGACAGCGAGGTTATGAGCCAGGTGGGCACCAAGCTGACGTGCCTGCTGGACAACGAGCGGGATGTGGAGGCGGTGCTGGCGGGCACTCCCGGCTCCCGCGAGCTTCGTACGGTACTGTCGAGGCTGGACAGCAAGCAGCAGGCGTTGATATTCGGCCACGCTGTGCCCATGCCAGTAGTGGTGAGGACGCGGCAGTACGGCGCCAGCGGCGAGTACCGCGACCTGGTGCAGCCGGAGTGGTCGAAGGGGCGGATGGCGGGGCAGGGCGGCAACGGGGCTAACGGCGCGGGGGAGTCGGCGGAGGAGGAGCTGGACCGGAAGCTGAAGGGGATGTTTTAGGGGCAGCCGATTTCAAAATTCGCCAATCTGCCCTTTTGTCCAACTTGCCTTCTAGCTCCCACTCCGCCATAATCCTGGCAATTCGCCCCGTCTCGATTTGAGGTGTGCCGATGCCCTGGTGGGGATGGCTGGTTATTTCAGCTTACGGCCTGTTCTTTTTAGCCTGCGTCTTTCTTACGGCCATGCTCCAGGAAGACAGGGAGCCGCGTAACCCGGACCTCTAGCGTCCGCCCATCATTGCTGACGGCGGCGCCAACAACCAGCTAGCCACACCCGAGGACGCCGAGCGGCTGGCCGAGCGCGGCATTGTGTACACGCCGGACTACATCATCAACGCCGGCGGCGTCATCAACGTGTCCTGCGAAGTAGGCATGGCCTACAACGAGGACCTGGCGCGCCATCGCACCGAGCACATCTACGAGACCACGGAGCGGGTGCTAGCCCTGGCGTCCAAGGAAGAGATCACCACCGCCGAGGCCGCGGACCGCATCGCCCGAGAGCGGGTGGAGGCTGTAAGGGGGATGCGGGCGCTGCGGCGGTTTGGGTAAGGATAGGTCTGTCCGTTACGTTGGAGCACTTCTGGGCGCTGTTATAATAAGTCTGACACCGGATTAACCGCGCGAAATAGGGATGTAAATGCAGCTAAAGACAAAAACTAAAGAGGCCTGGGGTAAAACTCTAGAGAAAAAACTCAAAGCCTTGGCCAACCAGTTTTCCGAAATTAAGGCCATCTATCAAAAGAAAACCTCTTGGGGAATGGAGGTGCATTACGTTGGGGACTTTGTGGACAGAGAAAGGGAGGATGCGTTTTACAGGGAAGAAGGGGAGATATTAGCTTGGTCCCCTGAAGGCAAGCTGTGGACCCATCTATTCAATCCCAACAATTTTGCAGACCCCGGCCCGTTTTTGGAACCTGAGGGCTCAGTTAAGATCTTCGGACGTGATTCCTACTCCTAATAATGTCGCCACCAAGTGAAGAACATTTGGAGTGGGCGCGAAGGTTTGAAGAAGAGTTTTTAACTATCCTTGACGCCAATGTCTTCAATTGGGCTACTGTGGCGCTCTTTTATAGCGCGCTACATTATGTACAAGCGTTCCTGGTTGAGAGGGGCCTAGGCGTCATAGTCGAAAATCATGGCATCAGGAACAGGTTGGTAAATACAGTCAGCGAACTGAAGGATATTAGCGCTTCCTATAGGCATCTTCACGATGCAGGCTGGGACTGTCGGTATAGAGGCCGCAGAATTAGACGTGAAGATATTGAAGGTCTATTACACCCTGATTTTGTCAAGGTAAAAACTAGAATTCTATCTCTACTCGGGTAAGACTAGCACGACAAACAAACCAAGAGGCCCCCGAATCTCCAGGGGCCTCTTTTTTATCGCGTTATTTCAGACTACCTACTCCAATATCCGCTCCCCATATAGCCTCACCGCATTGTCCCATAGGATCTTACGCTTGGCGTCCTTGGAGATGGGCTGGGCGATGAAGTCGGGGAGGGCCTTGTCGGGGTCAGGCGCGTCAGGGTGGGAGTAGTCGGTGTTCCAGACGATGTTGTCATCGCCCAGAGCGTCCACCACACCCTTGAGATGGAACTCGTCGGGGTCGCAGGCGACGAAGCCCTGACGTTTGAAGTAGTCGCTAGGCTTCAGGGGCAGCGGGTCCATGTCGTACCACATGCCCTGACGCCGAGAGCGGATGCCGTGGTCGTCCAGGCGGCCCAGCCAGAAGGGCAACCAGCCAGCATTGCCCTCCAGGAAGGACACGCGAAGCTTGGGGTGCCGCCCCAGCACGCCCAGGAATATCAGGTGACCCAGCGATATCATGTTCTCAAACGGAAACCCGATGGCGTGGTCCAGGGCGACTTCCGCGCCGGAAACCTTGTTGCGGGGCTGATACCTGGAGCCGGTGTGGGGGTCGCCGCTGCCGACGCCGTGGAAGGATATGGGGAAGTCCAGCTCCTCAGCCAGGTTCCAGAAGGGGTCGTAGGCCAGGTCGTGCCAGGGCCGAGCCTTGGTGGCCTTGGGCATGGTGACGGTAACCGCCCCCAGCTTCTCAATGACGCGGCGTGTCTCGATGACCATACCCTCGATGTCATGCTGATGGGGCAGGACGCCGACCATCTTGAGGCGGGACGGAGCGGTGTCGGCAAAGTCTCGGGAGTAGTTGTTATAGGCGCGGGCGCAGGCCCACAACAGGCCCTGGTCACGGCCCTCGTTAACCCGCAGGGGCAGGGGCGCGTTATCGATTAGCACCTGCTTGTCCCAGCCTAACCGGTCCAGGTCAGCGATGCGGCTTTCAGGGGTGAACTCCAGAGCATAGGACTGGCCGTACTTAATTGGCATGAAATCGTCCAGGTTCACCGCGGCCTTGCGGACCTCGCCGGCGCCCTGGAGGCTGGTCTTGGCCCTGCGGCCCTCAGGGAAAATCTCGCATTCCATGAAGCTGCGGCTAGCCCCGTGCCGGCTCTCCTCCTTGGGACCGACGATGGGCCGGCGGGCGTAGTATTCCGGCTCCATGTACTGGCTCCAGATATCGTGGATTTCCGAAATATGGGCATCTGCGTCGATGACTTTAAATCCCTTGTACATGACTACTGAGCTCCTGGTTAAAATCGGCTGCGTTTAGGCCATTATAGCAATAGGACGCTCTTTTGCCACAGGAAGGTGAAAGGGCGCGGCGAAACGTAAAGAGGCTCGCCCCGCTGAGACATAGTTTCGGCAGGGCAAGCCTTTTGTTTGAAGAAGCCTACTGCGCTTTGGAAGGCGCGTTGAAGCCGATCTTATTATGAGTGCCGTCGCAGAAAGGTTTGGTGCTGGACTGGCCGCACCGGCATAGCGAGAAAGGATTGCGCTCTATTTTGAACTCCTTGCCCTCGGCGTCCACAAGCCTGACCGGCCCTTCTACTCGATAGTTGCCATTCGGTCTAATCGTAATGGTGACTACTGGTTGGTCTGCCATAAAGAACTCCTTCTGATTTATTTTTATCCCGGCTGTATCGTCGAGAAAGAATAGGCATAGTTGCAAATATTTGCAACTAGAAAGGCAAACGCAAATTATCGCGCCTTAAGCTATTCATACCCCAGTCTATGCAACGCCTCCTCATCCAAGCCCAGGTAGTGTCCAACCTCATGCAGCAGCGTCTTGCGCACCTCCCGCTCCAGGTCTTCAAGAGTGGCGCAGATGGACTCCAGAGGCCGCTGGTAGATGGTTATCTTGTCCGGGAGCATTGGCAGCTCACCGCCGCGCTCCAGCCGGGATACGCCGGTATAGCTGCCCAACAGGTCGTGGCGGGACTCCATCTGCTGCGAATCCAAGACATCACCGGCCGGCCAGTCCTCCACCACCACATCCACGTTTTCCAGGTAGTCCATAATCTGCGGCGGCAGGTCCTCATAGCACCGCAGCACCATATCCACAAACTCGTGCCGCTTAAGACGCAGCATTGGGGATACCTAGCTTCTCCCTTATGCCCTTGAGGATATCCATATTGGCCTTGTCGGGGCCGCCTCCCTCCATGCCAGGCACCTCCAGGAAAAAGGGCAGGCCGCGGAAGGCCGGGTGGGCCATAATGTTCTCGAAGCCCTGGATGCCAATGTGCCCCTGGCCAATGTTCTCGTGGCGGTCGATGCCCGCGCCCAAGGGGTTCTTGGAGTCGTTGGCGTGAACGGCTACCAGCCGGTCAAGGCCTATCTCGCGGTCGAACTCGTCCAAGGCCTTTTCCAGGCCGTCCCTGGTGCTGACATCGTACCCTGCGGCAAAGGAGTGCTCAGTATCAAGGCATACCCTCACGCGCGGGCTGCCGACGGCCTTGATGATGCGGCCTATCTCATCGAATCGCGCGCCGATATGCTGGCCCATGCCCGCCGTGTTTTCTATCGTCAGCCACGGCCCTTGCGGCGAGTTCTCCAAAACTTCGATGATGCTGGCGACGGTCTGGCGGAAGATGCCGTCATAGCCCGCCCCCTTGTGGCTGCCGGGGTGGAATATGATGCCCTGGGCGTCGATGGAGTGGGCCAGGTTCATATAGTCGTTGAGCGATTTGACGCCCTTTTTGACGTTGGCAGGGTCCGGATTGCCCAGATTGATAAGATAGATGCAATGAAAGAAGACAGGTCCCATTCCAACCGCCGCCCGTTTGGCCTTGAAGCCGTCAATGCTTCCCTGAGGTATGGGCTTGAAAAACCAGCTCTGGGGGGAGGAGCCGAAAATCTGGATGGCCTCGCATCCAATGTCCCGGCCGCGGTCAATGGCCGTCTCGATACCCCCAGCGGTGGACACATGAGCGCCCAGCTTCATATTCAGCTCCTTAAACGAAATGCGCCTGCCAATTATGTCCCACTTCCAAAACATGGACAAGAGTCGACGACGTTAATGACGGGCGTTTTTAGAAAGACCATCTTCTTATGAAAGCCTTGCTTCTAGAGGAAGCGGGGCCTGACCCTAAACTCGCCTTCCGTGAGATCGCCGAGCCTGACTGCGGCCCCGGCCAGGTCCTGGTAAGAGTGCGCGCCTGCGGCCTATGCCGCCATGATCTGGCGGTTATGGAGGGCCTATTGCGACGCGGCGTGCGGCTGCCCCTGGCGCTGGGCCACGAAATCGCGGGTGAGGTGGAGAAGGTCGGCGCGAGCGTATTGCGCATCGCCGCCGGCGACAGGGTGGCGAGCCTGCCGGTGGACGCCTGCGGTGGATGCCCCCAGTGCCTCACTGGCCGGGAGCATCGCTGCGAGGACGGGCGAGGGATGGGCCACGGGGTCCACGGCGGAATGGCCGAGTATGTGGCAGTCCGCGAGCACAGCCTGGTCAAGCTGCCATCCGGCATCCCCTGGAATCAGGCCTGCCTCCTCGCTTGTCCGACAGGCGTGGCCCTCAAGGCTGTCCGTGAGGCGGCGCAGGTAAAAGCCGGCGAGACCGTGGCGGTGACAGGGGCCGGCGGCGGCCTGGGGACACAACTGGTCCAGGCCGCCAAACTGTCGGGGGCCCGGGTGCTGGCGGTGACGTCATCGCAGGCTAAAGAGCGGGGGTTAAAAGTCCTGGGCGCCGACGAAGTCATCGTAACCAACGACCTGGACTGGAGCGAGGTGGCCCTGGCCCTGACCGGGGACCGCGGCGTCGACGTGGTACTGGACACAGTCGGTTCAGCGATGGCAGCCAGCGCCGTCAAAGCCCTCTCCGTTGGCGGACGCCTGGCACTGCTGGGTGAGGTGGAGGGTCTGGAGGCCCAACTGAACCTCGGGGAAATCATTTTTCGGGAGGCTCGAATTATAGGGTCCCTGGGGGCGGACAGGAGGCATTTGGAGGAGGCGGCGCGGCTATGGTCGACAGGGGCGATTAGGCCGGTAGTGGGAGGGACTAAGCCGTGGGAAGAGGCGAGGGAGGCAGTCAGCCGTGTGAAGGGTGGGCAGGTTCTAGGCAGGATGACACTGGAGGTTTAGCGTTTTTAGTACGGCTGACTGCCGCGTTAGTCCTTTTGCGTGCATCTGCTGCCTCCAGCCCCATACGAAAGGCTAGGCATCATATAAGCTGACGCCAGTAGTCCTTTTACATATGGCATTGGGTTTTCATGGTCTGTACCGTAGCTGTATTACGAAAAATCTCATAGCTTTCGTAATGTTGGCAAAGTATAAAATTCATAAAAAGTAGTATTCCTTTTGTATTGCTCTTAAGTTGTCAAGAGAATAATGTATCAGTCCCAAAACTTCATAGAGTTTTCACCTTAAGGCGTCACAATAATCAATAGCGGGACGCTACTCAATCAGGAGGCCAATTATGCAGTTCCTGCCTAAGTCTTGCCCAAAGTGTCGCGGTGACATGGTAGCCAGAATGGATACCTACGGACCCTTTCTCTCCTGCGTCCAGTGCAGCCACCAGGTCTTTCTGCCGGCCAAGCCTAAAGAGGCCAGAAGGCCACAGCCGGTGGAGACCGTCGGCGCCAGCCGATAGCCTTCTAAGCAGAAGATATGAAAGCGCCCCGATGTCATCGGGGCGCTTTTGTTTTTCCAAGCCACCGATAGCCGCTTTCGCCAACTCCTGCTAAAATGCCGCCGTTAACCCTAGCAGGAGGTCCCGTCCATGGCCGCCACAAAAGCCGCACCCAAGCCCGCCGTCAGACCCGCCGAAAAGTTTATTACAACCAACGGAGTGCGCCTGCGTTATTTCGATTATGGCAACGAGGGCAAGATGCCTCTCATCTGCCTCCACGGCAATCGAGGGCAGGCGCACATCTGGGACGAGTTCGCCGAGGCTGTCGCGCCTCACTACCATGTCTACACCGTCGACCAGCGGGGCCACGGCGAAAGCCAGTGGGCGCCCGACGGGTACCATCGCGACCATTATGTCGCCGACCTGGCAGCTTTTATGGACCAGCTCAATATCAAGAAGGCGGTCCTGGCGGGCCTCTCTATGGGCGGCTGGAACTCCCTGCTCTATGCCGTCGACCACCCCGAGCGAGTCGACCGGTTCATCATGGTGGATATCGGCCCTGATGGCAGCCCGGTCATGAAAGCCAATCGCAAGACCTACAAGCCCGAGCCTTTGGAGTTTTTCACCCTGGAGGAGGCCCACGACTACGCCCGCAAGAACGACCCCTGGGCCACCGAGGAGCGCCGACGCCAGGACATTGGCAATCGAATGCGCCAGCACCCGGACGGCAAGTGGCGGTGGAAGGTGGACCCGGCCATAATCTTCCACCAGCTCCCGGACAACTACGACCCGGCCTATATCAAGCGTTATTGGGACGCCATGAAGAAGGTCCAGTGCCCCTTCATGGAGGTGCGCGGCGCGGAGAGCACCACCCTGGACGAAGACCTCATTGAGAAGATGAAGAAGACCAATAAGCTCTTTTCGGCGGTGACCATCCCCGGGGCCGGCCACGTGGTGACGGTGGACAAGCCTTATGAGTTCATCAGGGCGACTAAGAAGTTCCTGGGAATAAAGGGCTAGTCCGCTTATCCTTTAGGATCTTCCCGCTTACTATAACCCGGGCCTTTCTGGTGTACACTTGAGCCTACGGAGGTGCCGTCATGGCTACTTATATTCAGCTTTTGATACTTACGCCGGAAGGCCGTGCGCGGACGCTGGAAGACCCGGAGTTTGTGCTTAAAGCCCAGCAATCTATATCGATAACCGCCGTCACCGTCCTGGGCACCTACGGCGTCCTCGGCCAGTACGACTTCATAAACATAGTCGACGCGCCCAACGAAAGCGTAGCGGCCAAATTTTCCATTGAGCTGGGCGTCAAAGCCGGGGCGCACATAACCACCCTGCCTGCCATACCCATCGCGCGGCTTGAAAACGTTCACGGCGGGGATCCTTCGCCCACGGAGACCAGCCGGGCCATGCCCCTGGAGGGCGGGAGGAACTGAGGGTTAAAGCCAGCCGGTCAACCAGCGCCACCAGTCCTTAACCACGTCCACCGCCCTGTACTTGTCCAATTCTTCGTGGAACATGCCGTTTATCCTTGGGTCTTGTTCGTCATAGCCAACATTCCATTGACTTTTTGAGAGCTTAGGGACAAAATCGCCCCATTACAATGCAAACCACCGCTGGAGGCGATATGACAGACCTATCAAAAAATGATGTTAAGGCTATGGGCAAGGCCGTCGGGCTGGATATCAAGGAGCCTGACCTCTCAGAGGTCACGGAAGTCATCAATGCCATCATTGAGGCGGTGGACGAAATCAACCCGCCGGGCCTGGACGCCATAGAGCCCCTGCCTGTAATACCCCCGCCCCCCAGGCCGAAAAGCCTTGCCACCGGGACTGCTGCCGGCCGGCAGCGCCGCGGCCGGCAGGCCAGCCGCGGGCGGGCTGCCCCAGCGAACGGGCGGCGAACTCGAGGCCGGGCCTCCGGCAGGGCCGCATCCGGGGCAAGGACTGGGGCGCGCAGGGCTAAAACTTCTCGCAGCGGGAGGTAGCTATGCCCAGGCTCAAAAACTCTGACATACCTTTTTTGACGGCCACGGAGCTCTCCCAGCAGATCAAGGCCAAGAAGGTCTCGCCCGTCGACGCCGTCAAGGCCTATCTTGACCGAATCGATAAGCTGGACGACAAGCTCCACGCCTATATCACCGTCTGCGAGGATGAGGCGCTGAAGGCCGCCCGCGCCGCCGAGCGGGAGATTATGCGGGGGGACTATCGAGGGCCCATGCACGGCATACCGATGGCGTGCAAGGACCAATGGTGGACCAAGGGTGTGCGCACCACTGCGGGGTCCAACATTCTTAAAGACTTCGTGCCGGATGAGGACGCTACCGTGATGACCAAGCTCAAGCGCAACGGCGGCATCATGATCGGCAAGACAAACCTCACCGAATTCGCTATGGCCTACACCTATCACTACCCCTTCGGGGTGCCTCGAAACCCGTGGAACCTGAAGCACATGCCGGGCGAATTCGGTGAGGTT
>VGZZ01000026.1 GCA_016872285.1 SAR202 cluster bacterium
TGACATATCGATCCACTGGCCTTTACCTGTGCGGCGTCGATGGTGCAGGGCGGCGAGGATGGCGAAGCAGCCGGCGACGGCGCCGACGGCGTCGCTGTGCTGGATGATGGGAGTGGTGGAGGAGTCGGTGTCGGGGTAGCCGCGCATGGCGTGGTGGCCGGTGAAGCCGTCCAGGGCGCTGCCCAGGGCGGCGTAGCCCCTGTAAGGGCCTTGCGTTCCCCAGCCGCTCATGTGCAGGACGATGATATCAGGCTTGATTTTGGACAGCGATGGATAGTCGATGCCCAATTTGGCGGCGACGCCGGCGCTGAAGGACTCGGAGGCGACGTCGGCGCGCTGGACGAGGCGCTGGAGGATTTCCATGCCTTTTGGTTTGGTGATGTTGAGGGTGACGCCCAGCTTGTTTCGATTGACCATGTTGTGGAGGGCGGAGCGGTCCCACGGGCGGGGCTTGTCAGGGTTGTTGTCGCTGTAGCCGATGGCGAGACCTTTGAGGCGGGTGAGGGAGGGACGGGGAAAGGACTCGACCTTGATTACGGTGGCGCCCAGGTCGCCAAGGAGGGAGTTGCACATGGGGCCGGCCCAGACCTCAGTGAGGTCTAATGCGATGACGCCGTCCAGGGGGAGAGGGCGCTGGTTGGTTTGGGGCTTTGTACCCATATCAACATCCGCCCATTAGAGGGGAAGAGAAGGAAAATAGACAGTATGACAGGTGGCATTGATAAAGTGTCGAGTCCACAGGGTTTACCCCTCAACTCTCCACGGCGAGTCTTCGACCTGCGCCTTCTCCCACAAGGGGAGAAGGAGTAATTTCGAGGCCAAGCGGGGCGCTGCCGTGGTAACCGAACTAGGGTTCAAACAGACCAGATTCCTCGACTGCGTACCGATGAGTACATCGGCACTTCGCTCGGAATGACATATTGGGTAGGTGGTCATATAACACCGTGAGCCCGGAGGCGGGCTAGGTCGCCGGTGGTGTAGCCGAGGGTGGCGTAAACCTCGGCGTTATGCTGGCCGAGGAGTGGTGCGGGACGGCGGAGGGACCAGGGTGTGCCATGCATTTTGGCGGGCGCGCCGGTGACGGGGAGACTGCCGGCTTTGGGATGTTCCGTGCGGGTGAAATAGCCACGCTCAACGAGCTGGGGGTCCTTCATCAAATCGTCCCAGTTGTTGATGGGAGCGCACATGACTCGGTATGCCTGGCAGGTCTCGAAGATCTCCTGCTTGGTGTGCTGCAGTGTCCATTCTAAGAAGATTTCTTCAAAGGCCTCGGCGTTTCGAGTGCGCTCGGCGTTGGCGGCGAATCGGGGGTCTTTATAGATGTCGGCGCGGCCCATGGCGTCGCAGAGGCGGCGGAAGTAGCGGTCGTAGCCGACGCCAAAGACCACGTAGCCGTCGGCGCAGGGGTAGGCGCCCTGGGGGATGCCGCCGGGCCATTTGCTGCGGGGCGTCTTGTTGCCGGTGTATTCGTAAAAGAGAGGCCGGTTGTCCACATTCCCCAACAGGGCCTCCAGGGCTGACACGTCCACCTGCTGGCCGATGGCCTGGACTCGCGCGGCGAAAAGTGCGCCCATGCCCGCGGCGGCGGCGGTGACAGCGACCTGGTACCAGATGACATCGAGGGCGTAGGGTAGAGGCTCGCGGTCAGGCTGGCCGTGGGAGTACATGCGGCCACTCATGGCAAAGACGCCCGCGTCAGTGGCGATGAAGTCTTTGTAGGGACCGGTCTGGCCGAAAGGGGATATGGAGAGCATGACGAGGGCTGGGTTTAGCTTCTCCAGGTCTTTATAGCCGAGACCTAGGCTTGCCAGATGACCCGGCTTGAAACCCTCGACCAGGATATCAACGTCCTTGACCAGCCTCTTGAGAATTTCGCGACCGGCGGGTTGAGTGATATCCAGGGTTATGCCGCGTTTGTTGGCGTTGATGTGGAGGTGGAGGCCGCTGGTTTCGGGGTTGGGGAGGTCATCGGGAAAGGGGCCGGCCTTACGGGAGGAGTCGCCGTGGAAGGGAGGCTCGATTTTCAGGACATCGGCGCCGTAGTCAGCCAGGAGGCGGGCGCAGTAGCCGCCGGCGACGCCGTCGCTGAGGTCAAGGACGCGCACGTCGGAAAGGGCTTGCTGTGGGGGATTCAACTGGAGCTATTCTACCCTCACCCTTCGACAGGCTCAGGGTGAGGGGATTTGTATCTTATCTTGCTACCAAACAGGTGAGGGAAAAACATGGATATTTAGAGGCCCATTTGATCGGCGACGCGGCCCAGGTGGTAGGTGGAGTTGCCCATGGAGGACTCGGCCAGCTTGTTGCGGGAGCTGTAGAGCTGCATGTCGTGTTCGACGGTGTAGGAGTAGCCAGCGAAGATGCCGTGGCCGACGAAGGTGGAGTAGCGGCTCATCTCGTTGCACTTGGCTTTGGCCAGGGACACTTCTTCGACGCAGGGACGGCCTTCCAGCATGGCCGCGGCGGCGTTGTAGACGAGGAGGCTGGCGGCGTCGATGGCGACGCGGAGGTCAGCGCACTGGTGCTGCACGGCCTGGAAGGCTCCGATGGGCCGCCCGAATTGGACCCGTGTCTTGCCGTAGTCCACCACCAATTCGAGGATTTTTTGGGCGCGGCCCAGCATTTCGCCGCAGCCGCAGAGGGCAGCGTAGTCGAGCATTCGGCGGAAGGGCTCGATGCCACTGGCGATGACGTTGTCGGCGCTGACCTTGACGTTTTTGAAAAAGACCTGGCATCGAGGGTCGTTGGCGACGCTTTTGAGGGGCTTGACGGTGATGCCGGGGGCTTTGGACTCGACGATGCTGAAGGTCAGGCCCTTCTCTCCTTGAGCGCCGATGATCATATAGTCCACCGACGCGCCGAAGGGAACGGTGAACTTGGAGCCGTTGGCGACGTAGCCCTTGCCGTCGTGCTTGATAGTGGTGGTAATGGGGGTGGACATGGTGATGCCAGCCTCGGCGTAAGCGACGGCGAAGACGGCCTGGCCGCTAGCCATGATTGGGAGCCATTTTTGCTTCTGGGCGTCGCTGCCGGCGTTGAGGATAAGCTGGCCGCATCGGACGGAGGAGGAGAGGATAGGGCTGGGGAGCAGGGCGCGGCCTATCTCTTCCATGAGGACGACCTGGTCGATGATAGTGCCGTCGCCGCCGCCGTACCGGGAGGGGAGGCCAAGGCCCACCCAGCCCAGGTCGGCCATTTTGCGCCAGAGGTCGGGGGAGTAGCCGCGGTCGGTTTTCTCAAGGGCGCGGACCAGGGTGGCGGGGCACTCTTTTTCCAGGAAGTCACGGGCGGAGGCGCGCAGCATGTCTTGAGCTTGGTCATGGGCTAGGTCCAAGGGTGGCTCCTTATCCAGATGATAGGGAGAGGACAGCCCTCACCCATCCCCTGACCTCCCATCTTAATCTTCCCCCTCAAGGGGGGGAAGAGACCAGAAGGAGAGGGCCCGACCCTTCCCACGCTGGTGGGAAGCGGCATTGATAAAGGGTCGTAGTGCTAGGGTTTCACCCTCTCTTCCTTCGACCAGGCTCAGGACGCGTCTGTTCTCCCCCATCAAGGGGGAGAAGGTAATATGGGTGCCGCGGCACCGCGTTGGTCGCCAGCCAACGACATGAGTGTATATGTGCAATTTAGAAGGGCTCAGGTGATTCATGGTTCCTTGGCAAACTACCTTGGCAGGCCCAGGCCGCGCTGGGCGATAATGTTTCGATGGACTTCCATGGTGCCTGCGCCGTGAAGGTGAAGGGCCTCGCGGCTGAGGCCTTCGATGGCGCCTTGGAGGGGCGCCAGGTCGCAGTCGGGCGTGAGGGTGCCATAGAAACCGAGGATTTCTAATGCCGCCTGAGAAAACTTGAATCGGACGTCGGTGCCGTGGAGGAAGGCGATGGATGCCTCAGCGTTGGGGACCTGGCCTCGAGACTGCATCCAGGCGACTTTCCAGCACAACCACTTCCAGGTCTCGAAGTTCATTTTGGACTCGGCCAGCTTTTGCCGGACGATGGGATTCTCGGATAAGGCCTTGCCGTTGTCTCGCGTGTTCTTGCAGAGCTCGACGAAGTCGTCGAAGGCGCGGCGGGTGCGGGCGTACCGCTCCAGGCCGGCGCGCTCGTAGTCCAGGGTGGTCATGGCGTAGTACCAGCCCTGGTTCTCGTCACCGATGAGGCAGGAGCGAGGCACGCGGACGTTGTCGAAAAAGGTCTGGGCGGCGAATTCGCCGTTGATGAAAGGAAGGTCTTGGAAGGTGATGCCTGAAGTTTTACAGTCCACTATGAAAAGACTGATACCCTTGTGCTTGGGGAGGTCGGGGTTGGTGCGGGCCAGGAGGTAGATGTAGTCGGCGTGGAGGTAGTAGCTGGTAAAAATCTTGGAGCCGTTGAGGATATAGTCGTCGCCGTCCTTGTCGGCCCTCATCTGGAGCCCGGCGAGGTCGGAGCCGGCGTCGGGCTCGCTAAAGCCCTGACAGTAGTCCACGTCGGTGCTGGCGATAGGGCGGAGGTACTTAATCTTCTGTTCCTCGCTGCCGAAGCGCATAAGGGCAGGGCCGGCGAAGTTGAGGCTGGTGATGCAGACTCGCGGGACGCGATGGTAGCCGATTTGCTCATCGAAGATAGACTGCTCGACGAAGGTCTTGCCGCCACCGCCGTATTCTTCAGGCCAGCCGATGGTGGGCCAACGACGCCCGGCCATCTTCTTGTAAAGCTGCCGTCCGAACTGGTACTGCTCATTAGACCAGGTCCCGAAGACGGTCCTCGTTTCTGGCGGCACTTCCTGGTCTAGAAAATCGGACAGCTCTTGTCGGAAACGAGACTGTTCCTCAGTAAATTGAAAACGCACGGGCGGCCAGACCTGCTATTAAGAGTGATGGGATTATACAGAGGCAGGTTTGGAGGGGGCAACCCGAGGGGAAGTAAGGCTAGGCGCCAGCGAACCTCGCGTACTTGAAAAGGCGCTTCTGGAGGAACCGCATCGCCATCCATGTCTCCAAGGCCATTTTCCTGGGCAAGGCCAGCCTGGAGGGCTTGCGATCTTTAGGGAGGTAGCCGACCTTTTGAGTAATGGTGACCGCGTCCGGCCGGGCGCAGGAGCGTCGTGTTCCGAAGACGTAGTCGGCGATGGGGATGAACACGTTCAGGTTGGTGAAATGCTTTCGATGGTGCTGGAGGTGGTGGTCGTTGAGCCATCGATAATATGGGAGGCGCTCAATCAATCGGCCTTGTGGCACGTGCATGCAGTAGTGGAGGTACTCATAGGAGGCCTGGTAGAAGACGCAGGCGGTGAACATACCTACAGCCGCCGACATGCCGAATTGGAAATAGAGGACGATCATAAAGGGGATGTGGACGATGGGGATGATGGGCATGGCCCACCAAGCCAGGGTCACTTCCTGGGGGTCGCGGTCGCCGACAGCGTAGGACGTGTCGCCCTGATAAATTTTGTGGTGGACTTTGGCATGGCCTTTGAAGAAGTGGGTGACGCCCCAGGTGGGCAGGTGCATGAAGTAGCGATGGAAGATCCATTCTAGGAAACTTCCGTATACAAGCGTGGCGGCAAAGGCCGCTATAAAAGCTATTACCAATTCACTGCCTGTGAAAGAGTTCACACATTATATGGCGCAGGCAAGCTGTTTTGCTAGGTTTTCATTACGCAAAACAGGGTCTCTTTCAAATTATAAGCTAAGTTGGTAAGTCTTGGTTAACGTCCTAGCAAATTGTCGAGAGCGCTGCGGACGAGATTGCCAGCCAGGGTGACCTTGTACGCGTTGTCGCGCATAGGCCGCGCGCCAGCCACTGCCAACTCGCCGACGTGCTGAGGGTCTATATCTGAAACGCGCCGTCCCGCAAGAATCTCCTCCGCCCTTCGGGCGCGATGAGGGGTGGGCGCCACGCCTCCCAGGACGATGCGAGCGTGCCTGACCGTGTCTCTATCCAGCGACGCCAAGGCGGCGACAGAAGCCATGGCGAAATCCTCCCCTTGCCTCTCCCGGGCTTTGAGATAGACGCTGCGGCTGTTGGGCATAGGCGAGGGGAGATTGACATAGGCAACGAGGTCGCCTGGGCTGAGGACGTTTTCCTGGGTCATGCGCTGCCGAGGGCCGACGAAGAAGTCCTCCAGGGACAGGGCGCGAAGGCCAGCCGTTCCGTGAATTTCAATGGACGCACCGGCAGCAATGAGGGCGGGGGCGAGGTCTGAGGGGTGGACGATGTAACAGCCCGCGCCGCCGAGGATGGCCAGGTTTTTGTTGTAGCCGTTGACGGCATAGCAGACCTTGCCGCCTTTCTTGAGGCAGCGAAAGAGAGGATGGCGATAGTACCAGCATCGAGGGCGCTGGCAGAGGTTGCCGCCCAGGGTAGCTGTGTTTCGGATTTGGGGCGTGGCGGTGACGGAGGCGGCCTGGGCGATGAGGGGGTAGGCCTGGGCGAGGGCTGGGTTGTGGGCGATTTGGGTTAGGGTGACGGCAGCGCCTAATCGGAAGGCGCCGCTGGTATATGAAATGGTTTGTAGAGGTTTTAGAGACGCAAGAGAGATAAGGCGGTGGGGCCGGAGGAGGCCGTCCTTGAGTTCGGAGAGGAGGTCAGTGCCGCCGGCGATAGGCCGTGTATGGGCAGGATCGTCGGCCAGGAGGCGGGAGGCGTCCTTGAGGGAGCGAGGCTGTATGTACTCGAAGGGGTGCATTAGATAGGGATTTCTACATGGAAGATTTTACCCTTAGTTGTAACCTTTGCTGGAGATGGCTCCAAGTACAGAGCAATGGCCTCTTTGATGTTCCTGAGGGCCTCTTCTTCTGTATCTCCTGCACTAGTACACCCAGGCAACTCAGGGCAATATGCAGCGTATCCCCTCACCTTAGAGTCGTATTCAATTACAACGCGTACTTTCATGTAAGCGTCCTATTCTTAGACGTCTCTACCCGCCAGCGCCTTCAGCACCTTGTCTGGTGTTATAGGCACCTCGCGGAAGCGGAGGCCGGTGGCGTCGTGGAGGGCGTTGGCGACGGCGGCGGCCACGGGGACGCTGGGCGGCTCGCCCAACGCCTTGGCGCCGAAGGGGGCCAGCGAGTCGTTGGTCTCGACGAAGATGACCTCCATAGAATCGGGGTATTCGGAAATAGTCGGGCACTTGTGCTCCAGGAAGCTGCCGTTAAGGGTGATGCCGGAGGCCTCGTCGGTGACTACTTCTTCCAGCAGCGCCAGGCCCAGCATCTGCGAAACGCCGCCCTCCACCTGGTTCAGCGCGGTGTTTCGATTTATTATTCGGCCAGAGTCGTGGGCGGCGACGTAGCGGACGACTTTTATGTGTCCCGTGGCCTCATCGACCTCCACCTGGCAGAAGTGGGCGGCGAAGGAGTTGATAATGTAGTCCTTGCTGCCGGGGACGATGGTGGCGGTGGACTCTATGGCGGCATCTGGCATTCGCCGCAGCAGGTCTTTCAACGATAGGCTTCGCGACGGCTGGGCTTTGACGAAAACTCGGCTTTTCTTGATATCCAGCTCCTCGGCGGGCGATTCCAGGAGGGTGGAGGCGACTTCCAGCAGCTTTTGCTTAATATCATTGGCGGCTTTTTGGACGGCGAGGCCTGCCGAGAAGGTGGCGGTGGAGCCGGCGGTGATGGGCGCGTCGGGGGTGGCGTCCGAATCGCCGGCGATTAGCTCTATATCCTCGAACCAGCTGCCCAGGGCCTCGGCGGCCATCTGGGGTAGGACGGTGTGCGAACCCTCGCCCACGTCCATGACGCCGGTTATGAGTTGTATGCGGCCGTCTCGATGGACGGTGACTTTGGATGAGGTGTCGCGGCCAGGGCCGCCTCGATAGATGCACATGGCGACGCCGGCGCCACGTCTCGTGCCCTTCGGCGCGGCCTTCTTCCAAGCCTCGCGCTGCTTCCAGCCGATGGCCTTAGCGCCGCGCTTCAAGCATTCCCGCAAGCCGTGGCTGGAGAAGGGGACGCCTCCTTCGACGGGCTGCGTGTCGATGATGGCGTCGGGCGGGGACTGGCGCCGGCCGGGCTGGCCTTCAGGGCCGACGTGGTTTTTCAGCCGGAACTCCAGGGGATCAATGCCTAGCGATTCGGCCACCTGGTCCATCATGGCCTCGAGGGCGAAGTGGCCCTGGGGCGCGCCGAGGCCCCGGTAGGAGCCGCCGGTGGGTCGGTTGGTGTAGGCGAGCCAGCCCTCGAAGCGCACGTTGGGGCATCGGTAGAGGTAGATGGAACCCTGGGCGGAGCGGCGCAGCACGCCGTTGCCCGAGGCCAGATATGCGCCCTTGTTCATCACCGTGCGGTTGGATACGGCGATAATTGTGCCGTCGCGCTTGACGCCGACCTTGATAGTAATGTCGGCGGCGTGACGGACTCGACCGGCGACAAACTCGTCGTAGCGGCTATATTCGAGGCGGACGGGCCGTTGGGCCTTGCGGGCGAGGATAGCGGCGAGGATGCTGCATCGAGACTCGTCCTTGTTCCCATAGCCCGCGCCCAGGGGTGGGCCGACGACGTGTATGCTGGCGGCGGGGATGCCCAGGGCCTGGGCCAGCATGTCGCGGTCCTGGTGGACGCCGCGGCTGGTCTTCCAGACTGTGAGGCGGCCGCCTTCCCAGGCGGCCAGGGCGGCGCGAGGTTCCAGAGGCGCCGGCGAGTGGCTGTTAAATCGAAAGGTCTCTTCAAAAATAATGTCGGCCTGCTTAAAGCCCTCCTCCACATCGCCACGGGCCACCACCATAGGCTTGCCGCTCCATAGATTGCCCTCGGGGTGAAGCTGCGGCGCGCCGGGCTTCAGGGCCTCATGGGCGTCGGTGACGAAAGGGAGGACTTTGTACTGGACTTTGATTAAATCCAGGGTGGCCTGGGCGGCGGCCTCGTCTTCGGCGGCGACGGCGGCGATCTCGTCGCCGACCAGACGGACACGCGTGTCCAGGACTCGCAGGTCGGGTGCAATGCGGCGCTGGGATTCGGGGTCGAAGGGAGTGAGGATGGCGTGGACGCCTGGGAGGTTCAGGGCGGCGGAGGTATCGATGGACACGATCTCGGCGTGGGGGTGGGGGCTGCGGAGGATGGCGGCGTGGAGCATGCCGGGGAGCTTGATGTCGCCGGCATAGCGGAGCTGGCCGGTGAGCTTCTCCCGCAGGCCGTGGCGAGGGACGGACTGGCCGATGAGGGAGGGGGCTGCCATGGCGGGACCTAACATCCTTGCCTATCCTTTTCCTTCGAGTGTGTAATATGAACTACGTTTCTTGTTCTCATTCGGGATACCATCCCCTGGCCCCTTCCTGCTGGAAGGGGAATGAATAAGTAGGATCACCTCATCACCCTCTAACTCCCTCTTCTCCTTTGCAATAGGAGAAGAGGGAGAACCAGATGGGTTCCCCCGCCCCGCCTGACCTAAAGAAGCGTGGTTTTTCATAAGCCAAGCCCTTGATTAAAGGATAAGAAAAGGGCCGTTCACGATTGAAAACACTTAGGATGCTCGGCCTCCGCCGGAATGACGTACCGCAAGGGCGGCGGCCTGGACGCCCGCGATGATCCTGCCATAAGCATTGCAGCGGCAGATGTTGCCGGCCAGGGCTTCTCGGATGGCGGGCTCGGTGGGGCTGGGGTTGCGCTGGAGGAGGGCGTAGGCGGACATCACGAAGCCGGGAGTGCAGTAGCCGCACTGGCCTGAGTCGGCCTCGAGCATCGCCTGCTGAAGGGGGTGGAGTGCGCCGTCTTGGGACAGGGCTTCGACGGTAGTGATTTCGTGGCCTTTAGCCTGGAGGGCCAGCATCTGGCAGGCGTAGACGGGCTGGCCGTCGAGGAGGACGGTGCAGGCGCCGCACTCACCGCGGTCGCAGCCGCGTTTGGCGCCGGTAAGGTCCAGGGAGTCGCGGAGGAGGTCCAGGAGGGTCCAGTGGTGGGCGGCTTTAATTCGCCGACGCCGGCCGTTGACCGTCAGGTTTATAGCGGAGGTGTGAGGCTGCTGTGGCGTAGAGGACACGGCGGAATTTTATCATCCTGCCGATACTAGAGGAATGGCCCAAATTGACACGTGCTAACCGCCGACGTAGGATTAGGCACAATCCGAGGTAGGCGAGGAGGACTCGATGGCCGTCACCCTAGGCAGCGGAGCATTTTCATACGAGATCGTTGAAGGCTGGCCCAAGATACCGTCGGGGATGTCCCTGGGGGACGTGGCCGGCGCGGTGGTGGACTCCAAGAACAACATCTACCTGTACACCCGAGGCGAAAACCCGGTGGTGGTCTTCGACCAGCAGGGCAACTACAAGACTACCTGGGGCAAGGGCGTCTTCGGCGGCACCCACGGCATCGCCATCGCGCCCGACGATTCGATCTACTGCACCGACACCCGGCAGCATGTTATCAGGAAGTTCACGCCGGAGGGCAAGCTGCTGATGACCCTTGGCGGCCCCGCCGACCGGTTTAGCGGCGTGCCGTTTAATCGTCCTGCGCATCTGGCGATTTCGCCCAAGTCCGGCGACTTATTTGTGGCCGACGGCTACGGCAACGCGCGGGTGCATCGATTCAGCCCCGAGGGCAAGCTTATGTACTCCTGGGGGGAGCCTGGGACCCAGCCCGGGCAGTTCATCGTGCCCCACAACATCGTGGTGGACAGGGACGAGACAGTGATTGTGGCGGACAGGGAGAACCATCGCGTACAGGTCTTCGACGCCAAGGGCAAGCTGCAAGGCATTTGGGACAACATCTGGCGGGCCGCCGGACTGGACATGGACGACCAGGGCAACATCTACGTGGCCGAGATGCCGCCGCATGTCTATATCCTCGACGCGCCGGGAGTGGGCCACGCCGTCAGCATTTATGACAAGAAGGGTAAGTTGAAGGTTCGTCTCGGTGACCGCAAGATAGGTGAGGAGTCCGGCCAATTCACCGCGCCCCACGGCATCGCCGTCGATTCCAAAGGTGACCTGTACGTCTGCGAGATGCCGCAGAACAACATGGGCGCCGAGTGGATGGACAACGCCAAGAAAAATCGAAAGCCGGGCCAGCCTAAGGACGTACGGACTATCGTCAAGCTGGCAAAGAAGAAGTAGAAGAAGGGGCCGATTGCAGAATCGGCCCCTGAATTTTTAATCGGGAGGCTGCATTTGAAGAAGAACAAGATTAAGGAGATGTGGAAGCAGGGGAAGCCGGGCGTCATGGCCTGGTGCGCCACGGGCAACGCCTACGTGGCCGAGCTTATGGCTAACGCGGGCTATGACGGCGTGGTCATCGACTGGCAGCATGGCGTCGGGGTCAGCCAGGAGAACGTGGTGTCCTGCATCCAGGCCATCGGCAACACCGACGCTGTGCCCATGGTTCGCCTGCCGAAGAACGACCCCTACTACATCTCCTACGTCCTCGATGCCGGCGCCATGGGCGTGATAGTGCCGATGGTGAACTCGAAGGACGACGCCGAGAAGGCGGGGCGGTCCTGCCGCTACGCGCCCAGGGGCATCCGCAGCATCGCCGCCGTCCGTCCGATGCTGGCCTATGGTATGGACGATTATGTTAAGAATGCCAACGACGAGGTTATCTGCCTGGTGATGGTGGAGACCAGGACGTCGCTGGAGAACGTCGAAAGCATTGCCAAGGCGCCGGAGATAGACGGGCTGTACATTGGCCCCAGCGACCTGTCGCTGGACATGGGGGTGCCCCTCACCGGCTGGGCCAACGACGAGCGGCACGTGGCGGCGGTGAACCGCATATTCAAGGCAGCTAAGGATGCCCGGGTGGTCGCGTGCCACCACGGCGCGGGGCCGGCGGAGTCGGCCAAGTTTATCAAGATGGGGTCGATGATGTGCCAGATAGGCAGCGACACGCGCATGTTGACCGCAAGCTGCGCCGCGTCGCTGAAGGCGTACCGAGAAGGAATAAAGTAGGCTAAGTTTTATTTTTATTGGAGTGTAACTATGGCAACCAAGGCCCAAGGCAAGACTGCATCCAAGAGCCGGAGCAACGGTCGAAATCGAACGCCTGCTCAAATAAAAGCGTATAACGATTTCATCGACAAGGTGACTTGCGACGAGATTTTCAGAGAGCTGGTAACGCAGGACCCGAAGGGCGTGCTGGCCCGCTACGACCTGGCGTCGGACGATCTCCAGGCCATCAAATCGGCGCCGGCATGGGCCTGGCTTCGGGCCTTGTGGAAAGCGCCCAAGGACTGGTAATTCGGCGAACAGCTTTTCCAAGGGCCATAGTCCTCCAGAGCTGAAGCAGTTTTGGGGAGGTGAACATGGTTGCGGACGGCAAGAAGAGATACCTTTATGTTGGACTGGGCGGCGAGGGCGAGCACATTGGGTCGGGTGGGTTGTACCGTCGGAGAGACGGCGAACGGGAATGGGAAAGCATAAATTCCGGCTTGCCCAAGAACCCCCAGGTGAGGGCGCTGGCAGCGCATCCACAGAAACCGAACATCGTGTTTGCCGGTACTCAGGAAGGTCCCTATCGCAGCGATGACTTCGGCCACCGTTGGGAGCCGCTGGAGGTGCCTGGCGGTAAGGGCGACGTCTGGTCCCTGGCTTTCCATCCAAAGAACCCGAAGGTTATCTTTGCCGGCTATGAGCCTTGCGCCATTTTCTGCTCTGAGGACGGCGGGGACAGTTGGCGCCGGATGGATACCAGAAATGTCATATTCCCTCACATCACAACCTACATGCCGCCTTTGGGTAAGAGAGTTATCGAGATAGCTTTCGATCCTGTCCAGCCACAGGACATGTATGCAGCCATTGAAGTCGGAGGACTCCTGGCTAGTAAAGACGGCGGGGAAAGCTGGGAGTCTATAATCGACGGGCCGTATGTGAAAAACAACACGTTGGATTTACACGGGGTGCAGGTCAGCCCTGCCCTGCCAGGCACAGTATTCATTGTCACTCAAACAGCCATGTTTCGAAGCAGGGACCGAGGCCGGCGTTGGGAGCATGTACGGCTGGAAGAGATGTTTCCAGGAGGCACATACTGCCGCGACCTGGCGATCTCACCCCACGATTCAAGGACTATGTACCTGGCGGCTGGGGCTGGCGGCGGCTCGGCTATGGGCGCCGCTGAAAAGGGCGCGCTATTCCAAAGTCGCGACGCAGGGGGGACGTGGAGCCAAATAGGCCCGAATGTGGCGCCGACCAGCCGCATGTTCCAGGTGGCGGTTGATCCCCTGGACTCAGACCGCATTTTTTGTTGCGCTAGGGCTGGGCAAGTTTATGAGAGCCTAGACGGCGGCAACACCTGGGTTGAGGGCCAGGTGCCGGGAGAGATGTCTCGCAGCAGGCATGTATATGTAATGACGCGGGGTAGATAAGTCCAGTTAATAGAAGGGAACGTTATGAACAAGTCCGAGCTGCCCTATCTTTCGGCCACCGAGCTTTCGAAGCTGATGCGCTCCAAGAAGGTGTCGCCTGTCGAAGCGGCGGAGGCTTACCTGGAGCGCATCGACAAGATAAACCCAAAAGTCCACGCCTATATAACCGTCACAGGCGATATTGCCCTCAAGCAGGCGCGGCAGGCGGAGAAAGAGATTACGAAGGGCAACTGGCGCGGCCCTATGCACGGCGTCCCTTATGCGATGAAGGACCAGATCTGGACCAAAGGTATCCGCACCACCAATGCCTCCGATGTTCTGAAAGACTTTGTGCCAGATGACGATGCCACCGTGGTGACGAAGCTGCGGGACGCCGGCGCTGTCATGCTGGGCAAGCTGAACCTGGCGGAGTTTGCCGGCGGCGGCATCTTCAAGTTTCCATACGGCCAGCCTCGAAACCCCTGGAACCTGGAACACATCACCGGCGGCTCCAGCACCGGCTCCGGCGCGGCCACGGCGGCGTATCTGTGCGCTACGTCCCTGGGCGAGGATACGGGCGGTTCGATACGCTCACCGGCGTCTTTCTGTGGGCTGGTGGGGCTGCGACCCACGTGGAGCCGTATAAGCCAGCACGGCCTTTTTCGCTCCGCCTGGTCTATGGACACCATCGGCCCTATATCGCGGACGGTGGAAGACTGCGCGATGACCTTGGAGGCCATCGCGGGCAACGACTCCAAGGACCCGTATAGCAGCAACCAGTCTGTGCCCGCTTACGCTAAGCAATTAAACGGAAAGATTAAGGGCACTCGAGTAGGCATCGTTAAAGAGCTTCTTTATGACGAGTCCATCGAGCCGGTGGTTAGGAAGGGAGTGCTGGGCGTCGCCAAGAAACTGAAGGAGCTGGGCTGCGAGGTGGAGGAGGTGTCGGTGCCGACGCTGGACGCGGGCCACTCTTATCTAATCCAACTGGCCTTTAACCCGGCGGAGGTGTCGTCTCTGTACCGTCATCACATATTGAACAAGCTGGACGATTTTAATTACGACGTCCAGGTGCGGCTGCTCTTAGGCGCTATATGGCCTGCCCAGTGGTACTACAAAGGGCAGCGCTTGCGCGAGCAGCTCCGCTCCCAGGTGCTGGCCGCGTTCCAAAAGTACGACGTGCTAATCGGGGCCACCGACACGTGCGTCGCGCCAAAGATTACTCCCGGGAAGATGCCCGGCAGCAAGGAAAAGATGAAAGAGTCCGTGGTGTCGCCCGTGTTCCAGACGGTAGGCTTCGCGCTGGCGAGCGTTCCCGCCATGAGCGTGCCTTGCGGGTTTACTTCAGATAAGCCGGGCGGGCTGCCGCTGTCTTTCCAGATAGGCGGACGACCCTTCGACGAAGCTGCCATGCTGAACGTGGCATACGCTTATGAACAGTCGACAGGGTGGCATAAGCGAAGGCCGCCGATTTAGCTAGACTGCACGACGCTCAAGTCGTGTAAGGCTCGCCGGCGTCGTGGAAGAGCCGGACTACGGCAGGCTTTCGCAGCATGGAGGTTATTCTCTGCTCCTGCTCTCTGCGGAAAGGGGATTCCGACCAGGCGTTCCAGTAGTCCTCGGAGGCCCACACACTCAGGACCATAAATACTTTGGGGTTATCCACGGACCTCCACGTCTCGCCGTAAATATAGCCTTTAGTCCTCACGGCTTCGGTGCGCATGGAACGCAGCATGTCCCAGACGACTTCCTCGCTGCCTGTTTTGGCCCACCTTTCGATGAGGACTTTTGCCGTCACGCATCACCTCCCAGCGGGCAATTTTTATGTTAACAAGCAAGTCCGCAGCAATAATATGACAGCGGGCGGAGGTATTACAAAGCATGGGGGCTCTTGAGGGCTGAGGACGGGCGGCGCTGGTTCCGGGGTGTTGGCAATACTCGTTAAAAACTAGAGGTGCGGGACGTGGGTATGTAACGCCTGGCCTGGATGTGGTCTAGACAGGTTCCTCGACTACGTCTGAGTACAGACTCCGCTCGGAATGACAATTCGAGTTCTTATTCATTATTAATAGTCCTCGATTAACGCGAGGCGCTGAAAGGGGCAAAAGAAGAAGGCCCTCTTATTAGAGGGCCTTCTTTAATCGGTTTCTCTTGGCTTGGGTTTACGCTTCTTCGGGAGTCTTGCCTGCCATGGCGTCTTCCACGGGCGTGGTGACTATCCGATGTATCTTCTTTTTGAAGTCGCGGAGCATAAGGTCGCCGGCGGGGCCGTCGGGAACGGCGTTCTTCTTAAGCTGCTCCTTGAACTTCTCGAAGAGCACGTCCTCGGACTTGCCGTGGGGGATCTGGAAGAAGTCGCGGTCAAAGTGGGGCAGCTCGCCCGGGCCGTAGTAGCCCTTGCCTTCGATGTTGTAGCCTTCCAGCTCGTGGGTGCCCTTGCCCAGGATCTGGCCGTTGGTCTCCACATAGTGCTTCATGACGGCTGGCATGCCGTACTTCTGGACGGGGCAGACCTTCATGCAGATGCCGCAGCCGGAGTAGCGGGCCATAACGGGCCGGCAGTTTTCGTAGACCAGCTTGTGCTTCTGGACGCCCCTCCACCATACCTTGTCGCGCATGAGGGCTCGGCCGGGGCAGCGGTTGATGCACACCTGGCACTGCTCGCAGAACTTATGGATGCCGTAGTCGATGGGCTGGTCGTAGGTGACAATGGCGTCGGTGGTAATGACCAGCAGGCGGGCGCGGGAGCCGAAGTGGGGGGAAAGGAGCTGGCCGTTGGCGCCAAGCTGGCCCAGGCCCGCCGAAACGAACATGGGGATGTAGGCCGCACTGTTGTCGTTGGGACTGTGGATTTGAGCGTGATAGCCCAGGCTGCGAATGTAGTCGGCCAGGAGGAGGGCTTTCTGACTCATGGCGCGGTAGGTGCCGAAGTGGGTGAACTCGGCGAAGCTGCCGGGTATGGCCTGGGTGCGCTCGTAGTCCTGCTCATAGGCTACACAGACGGCGTGTTCAAACCTGGCCCATTTCTTCTTATAGGCGAAGGTGTAGCGGCGGTCGTAGCGAGTGATGCCGACCTCGCCGAAGCCCAATTCGCGGGCCTTCAGCTTGATCTCCGCGGTTATGTCCTTGCCGGACACAGGCTCGACGGTAGGCTCGATGTCGCCGGAGGCGCGGGCGGCGTCCACCAGGGGCTTCACCATTCGCTCGTGCTCGTGGTGGGCCTCCTCCTCCTCGGGGTGGTAGACGGTCCACACCCAGTTGCGGTCGGCGGTGTGAGTGACCGCCTGGCTTTCGAGGGGATACTTGCGGGAGTAAAAATCGACGTCAATAGAGTTTTCGACGGCGCCTGGTGTCGTCGCCAGCTCCTCAGCTACCGGGATTTCAACGTCCGGGTCGCCGAGAACGCGGCCAGGCCTGCTGACCACATGGTGCACCTTTTTCCGGGTGACCTTAGTGACCATCGCCCCTCCTCAAGCTCCAAAATTGGCCTCAGAATACGCCCATGCTGCCAGGTTGTCAAGAATCCATAGGACTATAAAAGGCTTAATTGACGACTAACTTACCGTCAGCGAAATAGTGTTGACAAATATAGACGGATTTCGCCGATATTCGGCTGACGATTTATGGTTCCCTATTTTCTAAGGGCGCGGCGGGAGGGAGACCTTGATTGGCTTGCGATGGGCTGGAGGCGGCCTGGAGGCTTATGAGGCTGGTCCGGACTTTGCTGAGATGCAGGGCCATATCGTCGCGGGAGTTGCTAAGGGACTTGATGGCCCTGGGCAGCCGGCCCTCCAACTCCTCTCGCACGGCTTCCAGGCTCTGCTGGCTGCATTGAAGGTAAGACTCCATTTTCTGCAAGTCAACGCTCTGGGAGGTCTTGAGGATGGTGTGGAACACCAGCAGAAGATAAGGAAGGAACATACTGTAGCTGATAATGGCGACGTTCATTTTGAGAGAATCGACCTGGATCTCGGCGCAGAGGTCGTAGGCCGCGTCCGGTATGGCGGCGACGCCGAAGCTCACGGTGAGGTTGGGGTCGACGTATTTTTTCACCTCGCGGGCCTTGGCGATGACGGCGCGCTGGATGTCCGACTTGAGCTTTTGCCGCTCGGCCATGTCCTGGCTGGCCACGAACTGCTCGATGAGGTTGGTGGCGGGCCATTTGCTGTCGACGGGGAGGATGTGGCCGTTGGGCAGCCGCAGGCCGAATTCGACAGCCTTGTTGCCGACGCGATAGTCCCGCACCTGCCATTCCGGCGGCAGCTTGGCGAAGACGGCATCCAGGATGTTTTCGCCGGCGCTGCCTTTGGACTGGGTGCCGGCGATGATGGACTCCAGGCGGCGGATGGATTCAGCGGTCTGCTGCTCTTGCTGCTGGCGCGCCCTGGCGTTGGCCTGGAGCTCCGTTAGGTCCGTCTTGGCTTTGGACAACTCCTGGCGGATGGCCTCGGCGGTGCCGGAGAGGCCTTGATTGGCCTGCCGCTGGTACTGCTCCACGCCGGACAGCCGCTCCGTGAGGCCCCGCAGCTCAGTTTGAATCCATGCCAGGGACTGAGTCAACTGAAGCAGTGACGTGTTGTCAGTGGAGGGCGGTGACTGCCTGCCCCTGGACGCCACAGCGAAGGCGATGGCCCCCACGGCGATGGCCCCCAGGGCCACCATCAGGACTATTTCCATCTGCCAGCTCCCGGCGGGCGTTATACAGGCTAGGGGTTAGGCTTTTCGAGCGAACTTCTGGTAACGCGCGCCCTTATTGACCTCGCCTACATATATATCACCCTTGGAGTCCAGGGCGATACCGTGGGGAGCGATGAATTTGCCGGGTTCCTGGCTCTTCTCGCCGCCCCACTTGGCCAGCACGTCGCCGTTCCAGGTGAGGACGGTGACAAAGTCGCCCAGGTCGGGCACGTAGAGGTTGCCGCCGGTGTCCACTACTACGTCGGTGGGGCGATGGAGATTTCCCCACTCCTTTACGTAAGTGCCATGGTCATCAAAGCATTGGATTCGATTGTTTTCGCGGTCGGCTACATAGACGCGGTCCTGGTTGTCCACAAAGATGCCGTGGGGCAACCGAAAGCGGCTGGGGCTGTCGCCCTTGCTGCCCCAGGAGTATTCGTAAGCGCCGTCGGAGGTGTAGTGATGGACACGGGCGTTGCCGTAACCGTCGGAGATATAAAGGCTGCCGGCGGAAGCGAAGGCCACGCCGGTGGGGCGGTTGAAGGGGCGGCCTTCTTCGATGGAGCCGTGCTTGCCGCGAGTGCCGATGGTCAGCAGCAGCTTGCCCTCGGGGCTGAGCTTGACGATGCAATGGGCGTCGCGGTCAGCGACCCAGATGGCCCCGTCGTCTGCGATGCGCACGCCGTGGGGGTCCTGGAGGATGCCTTCGCCCAGGCCGGTAATAAACTTTCCGTCGCGTTCGAAGACCAGGATGGGCGGCGTGCCGCGGTTGAGGATATAGACGCGGTCCTGTTTATCCACGGCCATGTGTGGGACCTGGCCCAGCGTAACGCTCTTGGGCAGCTTGCCCCAGCCCTTCACCAACTCGAACCGCATTTTTGTGGTCGTAGCCATGGCCCCTCCCATCAAAAAGTAAAAGTTAGCCTTTATTATCCACCCGAAAGCAAGCGGGCGCCCCTGAATGCCAGGGAAGGCGTTGGTCATAATATCGGTATCGTAGCGCTAGGGTTTCACCCCTCATCCTACGCCTTCTCCCACAGGGGGAGAAGGGATTTTCTCGGTGGGCGTCGATCCTTGTGTTAGCCTCAATCCTCAACCATCACTAGGCTTAACGGAGGAGAAGGGATTTTAGTGAAGGCTGACACATATCCCCGCATCCCTACAGGTTGAACTGCGGGTCCGTCCAGTTCTCTTCCTTTTGATAGACCTGGATTCGCATGCGCTGATTTTCCACCACCAGCACCTGTCCCTTGTCGGTGACGGCGATGGCGGTGGGCCGGTTGAAGCGCCACTCCTGCTGGACGTTTTTCACCAGCAGCCGCGCCCGCTTGTAGTCCGGGTTGGCGTCTATGGACTGCTGCGCCCACTTGGACAGCTTCTCGGCGTCGCCGATGAAGGTGGTGAGGTGGGCGCCGGTGGAATCGAAGACTTCGACGGTGTTCTTCCACCAGTTGGCGACGTAAATATCGCCGTCCTTGTCCACGGTGACGTCAGATGGGAATTTGAGATCGCCCTTGCCTTCGCCAGGGGCGCCGATGGTGGCGAGGTGTTTGCCGTCGGCGGTGAATTTTTGGATGCGGTGGTTATGCCAGTCGGCGACGTAAACGTCGCCCTTGGCGTCGATGTCGATGCCCCAGGGCCGGTTGAACTGGCCTTCCGACTGCCCCTCGGATCCCCACGCCTGAAGGGACTTCCCCTCCTTAGTGAACTTTTGCACTCGATGGTTAAGATTCTCGGTGACGAGGAGGTTGTCGTCGGCGTCAAAGACCAGGCCGGTGGGGCCGTTTAACTGGCCTTTCTTGCTGCCATAAGTGCCCCACTTGCCCAAGAACTTGCCGCCCTTATCGAAGATGCTGATACGCTGCAACCACTCGTCGGCGACGTAAACGTTGCCCTGCCTGTCGATGGCGCAGGCGGTGGGCCAGATGAACTGACCGTCGCCCTGGCCGTAGCTGCCAAACTCGCCGATGAACTCCTCATCGATGGTCTGGATGCTGACGCGCTGGCAGGGCATGTACTCGTCGCCGCGGCTGACCACATATATGTGGCCGTTGGGCGCCAGGGCAATGTCCATGGGGTGCCGGAACCCGGGGCCGGACGATGCGTTGCGGCCCAGGGTGTGGCTGTAGTTGAAAACTCGGCCTTTGACCATTACTGTTTGCATATTTCTACTCCTAATGTGTCAATCCGCTTTGGGACGTCTTTCTATTCGGGATACCATCCCCTGACCCCTTTCCCGACTGCATCGGGACTGAGTACAGCCTGCTGGAAGGGGAAGGGGGAGAACCAGATAGAGCCTCCACCCTCCCCCAGGGGAAGCCAGAATGCCATTAGCCGAACTGGTACTCGCGGGCGGCGGCGATGAGCTGGAGGACTTCCTTGACGCGGGTGGCGAAGGCTTCCCGCTCTTTCTCGGTCTTGCCGCGCTTGATGGGGCCGCCGGCCTTGAGGTGCTGGATAAGTTCAGACCGGGTGCCTTCTTCCAATCGGACGATGCCGAGGAGGTACAGGCAGCTTTCCAATAGCTCCTCGGGCGTGAGGGTATCCTTTGTGGCTAGCCTATCGATGATGGTCCTGACGCCGGGGAGGCTGGTGTCGCCCAGGCGGTCGGCGACGAAGTTGATGCGGCGCACCAGGGACCCGCTGTCGATCCACTCCTGGCCGGTGTGCCACCCTTCGACGCTGGGCGGGTCCAGCAGCGACTGGCCCATATACCCCGGTTCCACGGCGATGCTCATGACATCGGGTTTGGGGTTGCGGTAGTCGCCGACCAGACGCATGGTGCTGGTAACAAGCTCGATGGGGCTTTTGACCTTGGCGTACCAGGCCTTCTCGTCTTTGAAGAAGTCCGAGTTGAAGAGGACTCTAAGGGCTTGCTTAATGTCCCAGTTGGACTCTAGGAGGGTGGAGGCGAGAATGTTGATCGCCACCGAGTCTTTCGGGGGGATATCCAGCCACGACGGCACCTGGACTTCATCGGCGACGAAGAAGTTGTACATGTGACGCGCCACGAATCGCGCCGTGGCGGGCTGCTTGCAGATGATGTCGATAATGTCATCGCCGTTAAAGCGGCCCTTGTGGCCCAGGAAGGTCTTTTCGCCGTCGTCATGGTCCTCGGGCCGGTACTCGAACTCCCAGACAAACCGTGCGTAGGGGTTGCGGGGGAAGCTGGGGGCGATGGTCCAGCCGGTGAAGGCGCGGGAGGCCTCCTTCACATCCTTCTCGGTGTAGTTGCCCTGGCCCATGGAGAACAACTCCAACAGTTCCCTACCCCAGTTCTCGTTAGGGGCGTCCTTGTGGTTCTGGTTGTTGTCCAGCCAGAAGATCATGGCCGGATTTTTGGAGACTTCCGTCAGCAGGGTTTTGTAATTGCTGAGGCCGAATTTTCGGAACAGGGCCATCTGCGCCAGCATCTGAACGCAGTGGTCCAGCTTGGAGGCGCCGGTGGCGAAGACGTGGTGCCAGAAGAGCACCATCTTCTCTTCCAGAGGCCGGGGCGTGTTGATAAGCCGGTACATCCAGTGGCTCTGGCTGTTATAGGGCACGCCGCCGCCGATTTCAAAGCAAGGCTCGTGGCGGTACATGACGGCTTCGTCGATGGGCGGGATGCCGTGGGCCTCGGGATCAAGAAGCTCCTCCACGGTGGCTTCGTAGCCTTTCTTAGCTCGGGCCTCGATCTCTTCAATGGTGCCGCCGAAACCGGCGCGTCGCATTAGGTGAGCCATAAGCGCAACATTCTTGTCGGCCATGTCTGACTCCTTTTCCTCTTCAGTTAGCTCTTACCAGCGCCGCATGTTATGTAACGGGCTGGTGAATGATGGGATTATAGGAAGGGAGATGGATGGGGTCAAGGAGACAGGCGTAAGACAGCCGCCACGTTGGCAGCAGGCTAAAGAAGGCGAAGCCAGATGCGGCCGGGAGGCTAGAGGTTAAACTGGATGGACGTCCAGTTGGACTCTTTCTTGTACACCTGTATACGGCACCGCAGCGTGTCGGCGACCAGGACGTGGCCCTGGTCGTCAACTAGGACGGCCTGGGGACGATAGAAGCGGTACTCAGGCTCCAGGCTGCGGACCCGCATCCGGGCCTTCTGAATGTCCGGGCTGGCGTTGACGATGACCTGCGCCCACTTGGACAGCCGCTCCGAGTTGCCGACGAAGCTGGCGAGGGGCCCACCATAGCTGTCGAAGACCTCCAGCTTGCTGTTCCACCAATCGACTACGTAGATGTCGCCGTCCTTGTCCACGGCCACGTCGGTGGGGTGGTTGAGGAGGCCGGGGCCTTGGCCGGGGGCGCCGATGACGGCCAGGGGCTTACCCTCGGCGTCGAACTTCTGGATGCGATGGTTCTTCCAGTCGGCGACGTAAACGTCGCCCCTGGAGTCCACGGTGACGCCCCAGGGCCGATTGAACTGGCCCTGGCCGGCGCCCTGGCTGCCCCAATGGCGGAGGGGCTTGCCTTCGGCGGTGAACACCTGGACTCGGTGGGTGTGCTCCTCGGTGACGTAGAGGTTGTCGTGGGCGTCGAAGGCCAGGCCGGAGGGGCCTTGAAGCTGGCCGGGTTTTACGCCGGGCTTGCCCCAGTGGCCCAACGACTTGCCGTCCCTGTCAAAGATGTTGATACGGTTCAGCCACTCGTCGGCCACATAGACGTTGCCGCGGCTGTCGATGGCCAGGGCGGAAGGCCACATGAACTGGCCCTTCTCCTCGCCGATGCAGCCGATGTCGGTGATGAACTCCTCGTCCATCGTTAGGACGGAGACGCGCTGGGAGTTGGTGTACTCGTCGCCGCGATTGAGGACGTAGAGGCGGCGTTCCGAGCCCAAGGCGAGGTCGATGGGGTAGCGAAAGCCGGTACCGGCCTCGCCGTTGCGGCCGATGGTGTAGTCATAGTTATAGATGCGGCCTTTGGTGATTATAGTTTGCATTTTTTACACCTAATCTGTCATTTCACTACAGGACGTTTGTCTTAGCGGTACACCATCCCCTGACCCCTTTCCCGACTGCATCGGGACTGAGTACAGCCTGCTGGAAGGGGAAGAGAAAGATTGCACCAATCCCCCTCTATCTTCCCCTTTCCTCACGAGGAAAAGGGGGAGTACCAGACGAGACTTCCAAACTTCTCCCTTGGGGAAATGTAATTAGCCAAATTGGTACTCGCGGGTGGCAGCGATAAGCTGGAGGACTTCGCAGACGCGGCTGGCGAAGGCGCGGCGCTCGGCCTCGGTCTTGCCACGATTGGCCGGGCCGGACTGGGAGGCGTGGGAGACCAGCTCATCGAAGGTGGACTTCTCCACCTGCACGTCGCCCATAAGCTCCAGACAGCCCGCCACCAGCTCCTTGGGCGACAACTCGCCCTTAGACGACAGGCGGTCGATGATGCGGCGGACGCCGGGCAGGGCGGGGTCGCCGACGCGGTTGGCGACGAAGTTGATGCGCTGGACTAGCGCGCCGGTGTCGATCCACTCCTGGCCGGTGTGCCAGCCTTCGACGCTGGGCGGGTTCAGCAAAGCCTGGCCCTGGTTTTCGATTTCGACGCCGATGTTGGAGATGCCGGGCTGTGGCGTGGCGTGCTGGCCGACCAGCTTCAGGGAACTGACTACCAGCTCGGCGGGACTCTTGACCTTGTTATGCCACACCTTCTCGTCCTTAAAAAAGTCCGAGTTGAAGAGGACTCGCAGCGTGTGCTTGATGTCCCAGCCGGACTCCATGAGGGCTGATGCCAAGATGTTTATAGCCACCGAGTCACGGGGCGGCACGTCCAGCCACGACGGCACCTGGACTTCATCGGCGACGAAGAAGTTATACATGTGCCGCGCGATGAACCTGGCAGTGGCCGGCTGCTTGAGGATAATGTCGATGATGTCGTCGCCGTTAAATCGGCCCTTGTGGCCCAGGAAGGTCTTTTCGCCGTCATCGTGGTCCTCGGCGTGGTACTCGAACTCCCAGGCAAATCGATTGTAGGGGGAGCGGGGCAGCTTGGCGGAGATGGTCCAGCCGGTGAAGGCGCGGGAGGCCTCTTTCACATCCTTTTCGGTGTAGTTCCCCTGTCCCATGGAGAACAGCTCCAGCAGTTCCCTACCCCAGTTCTCGTTGGGGGCGTCCTTATGGTTCTGGTTGTTGTCCAGCCAGAAGATCATGGCAGGGTCTTTGGAGACGCGTATGAGAAGGTCTCGGAAGTTGCCGAGGCCGTGCTGGCGGAACATATCGATCTGGATCTGCATCTGGTTCATACTGTCGATTTTGGCGTTGCCGGTGGCGAAAACGTGATGCCAGAAGAGGGCAACTTTTTCTTCCAGGGGCCTGGGGCTGTTGACCATTCGATAGACCCAGTGTCCCTGGCCGACCATGGACACGCCGCCGGGGTTCTGGAAGCCAGGGTTGTGTCGATATATTAATGCCTCGTCTATGGGGTCGACGCCGTGGGCCTGGGGTTCCAGAAGCTCTTCGACGGTGTCCTCGTACCCTTTCTTAGCCCGCGCTTCAATCTCTTCGTATGCGGCGCCGAAACCGGCGCGTCGCATCAGATGGGCCATCAACGCGAGATTCTTTTCCGGCATTTAAACGCCTCCTCAAGGCGATGAGTTGATTTTTACGCACAAACTGCGCCTCGCACTAAACGGGCGCAGCGTCAATAATATTCTCTTGCGGAGGAAGGGATGTCAAGGCAAAGCAAGCTATACCAATGGGCGGCTAAGCCTGGCACGTCATTTGCCGCCAGGCTTCGCGGGCCTCTTCAACCGAGCCCTCCTCCTCGATGGTAGTGATGTCGCCAGGCTCGCGGTTGAGCACGACTGCTTTGAGGACACGGCGCATAATCTTGCCGCTCCGCGTTTTGGGAAGCATACGGACGAAGTTGATGTCCGAGACGACCACGACGGCGCCGAGCTCGTTGCGTATGGTCTGCAACAGCTCTTTGCGAAGTTTTTCGGTGGGCTGCTGGCCTTTCTTGAGCACTATGAAGCCGGCTGCCACCTCGCCGCGCAGATCATCCGGCTTGCCGGTGACGCCTGCTTCCGCCACCGCGGGATGCTTGAGGAAAGCGCTCTCGACCTCGATGGTGCCGATGCGATGGGCGGCAATCTTTATGACCTCATCAGCGCGGCCTGAGAACCAGATATAGCCATCGTCATCCATCCGAGTGGCATCGCCGGTATAGTATTTTCCGGGGACCTTGTCCCAGTAGTCCTGCTTGTACCGCTCCGGCTCTCCCCACAGCGACGGAGTCAGGCTGGGAAAGGGGTGGGTGACGACCATGATTCCAGGCTCCCCGGCCTTGACCGGCTGGCCTTCCTGGCCGACGACCTCCACTTGTATGCCGGGCAGGGGAATGCCCGCGGAGCCGGGCTTGATGGGAAGCATTCCGAGGCCGTAAGGGTTGCCAATGATAGGCCCCCCGGTCTCGGTCTGCCAGTAGTGGTCGATAACTGGGATCCGGCTGCGCAACGCCTTCTTCTGCAGCCATTCCCAGGCGGGCGGGTTCAACGCTTCGCCGGCGCAGAAGACACGTTCCAATGATGCCAGGCTATACGGTTTAGCCACATCCTCGCCATGGCCCATGAGCAATCGAACAGCGGTGGGGGAGGTAAATACGCCTGTGATGCCAAAGCGGTCGATGGCTTTCCAGAAGAGCTCCGGCCCGGGGTAATCGAGGGCGCCCTCGTAAGCAATCGTTGTAGCGCCGCTGAGCAGCGGGCCATATACGATGTAGCTGTGACCCACGGCCCATCCAATCTCGGAGGTAGCCCACCATACGTCCGTCGGCTTGAGTCCAAAGACCCACTTAGCCATACTGTGGATACCCACTTGATAGCCGCCGTGGGTGTGCATGGTCAGCTTGGGTTTGGAAGTTGTCCCAGACGTAGCGAGGATATAAAGGGTCTCATTGGCTTCCAGGACCTCGTGGGCTCCTGAGTGGCCTTGGGCGCGGGTGAGGAACTCGGGCCAGTCCAGGTCACGGCCCTTAGTCATAGGACAATCCGCAGAACCACGGCGCAAGACAATCACATGCTCAACGCTGTTCTCGACCTGGCTCAGCGCCTTATCGACGATAGTCTTCAGGGCGATGTCGCGGCCACGGCGGTAAGTCGCATCGCCGGCAAAGACAAGGCGGGAGCCGCTGGCGCGGATGCGCTCGCCCAGGGCGCCGGGCCCAAACCCCGCGAACACCACTGAGTGGATGGCGGCGATGCGCGCGCAGGCAAGCATCAAGACAATGGACTCGGAGCAGGTGGGCATATAGATAGTGATAGGATCGCCTTTCTTAATGCCCATTCCGCGCAGCGCCGCCGCTGTTCGCTCGACCTCTCTAAGAAGCTGGGTATAGGTCAGGACTCGCTCTTGGCCCCGTTCGTTGAAGGTGATAAGGGCTGCGTGGCCTCCGCAGCCACGGTCCACGTGATAATCAAGGGCGTTATAGGAGATATTAGTCTGCCCGCCGATAAACCACTTGAAGGAGGGGTACTGCCGCTCGAAGGGCGTATCCCACTTTCGGAACCAGGGAAGCTGCTCCGCTGCTTTGGCCCAGAAAGCCACCGGGTCGCGCTTGCCATCATCGAGCCAACGCTTGATTACTGGGTTTATAAGCTCCATGGGATATCTCTCTTTATGAGTCGAGGGAGGAAAGACTCCGGGCAGCGTGGGGCGATTTTAGCATAGGTCTTTCCAACCCTGTTGGTTTACCGCCAACCTCTGGTATATTTGGGCCACTTGAACGGGAGGCAGACCATATGTTGACCAAATACGCCCTTAGCTCCGACCAGTGCCAGGCGGCCATCACGGCCATGCTGGCGGATTTCAAGAAGCGGAAGGACGCGCCGCCTATAGCCGCGGCCATTGTGGACGACAACGGCAACCTGCTGGCCTTCACCCGCATCGACGGCTGCCGTCCCCAACTAGGCCGCAATGCTATCAAGAAGGCTTACACCGCCGCCCTGACCGGCATGGACAGCGAGGAGTACGCCAAGTCGATGAAGCAGCGAGGCAAGACCGTGGCCGAGTTTGGCGACCCCATGCTCTTCGACATACCCGGCGGCATCCTGGTGAAGCACCCCAAGACGGAGCAGATTATGGGCGGCATCGGCGTGGCGGGGCTGCCGGCGGGGCCGGGGGATAGCGACGTGGCGCTGGCGGGATTGAAGGCGATGGGGTTGGATGGCAAAAAGTAGCCGGGTTACACCCGCAGCTTAAAGCTCTTAAACCCCTCGGCGTACTTGATATTCTTGGGCTGGCCGGCGTCGGCGCGCCACTCTTTCATCCTTTTTTCGACCTCAGCGTCACGTCCGCCGACCTGGCTTACATGCTTCTTCAGCGCGGCAATAGCGGTATCCAGGGAGTCGCCAACGTCAAACCAGGTGTCGGAATGGTCGCCGCCGGAGACCAGGACTTCGCGAACCTTATGGGGCTGGAAGCCTTGTTTCAGTAACTCGGGGAAGGTGAGGTGGTCGCGGGCGGTGGGGAAGACGGCGGAGAGGGTGGCCTCAGCGGCGGCCAGGTGGTCGGGGTGGCCCAGGTAGTTAGTCGCGTTGAAACTGCGCAGGGGCGACTGGCAGATAAGGACGTCGGGCTTGAAGCGGCGTATCTCGCGGGCGATGTCGCGGCGTAGGTCCAGGTTGGCCACCAGCATCGCGTCCTCGTATCCTAAGAACACCACGTCTTTGACACCCAGCACGTCGCAGGCGTCCCGCTGCTCCTTCATTCGGATTTTCGCCAGCTTGTCCGGGGTCATCTTGGAGTCGCTGCTGCCCTTGCTGCCGTCGGTGCAGAGGACGTAGAACATTTCGATGCCCTGCTGGCAGAACTTGGCGACGGTGCCGGAGAACCCGAACTCGGCATCGTCAGGATGTGCCACCACCACCATGCCCCGTTTGTAACCGTTGTAGGCGTCAGCCATGGAATACTCTCCTCGATTAATTCTACTAGGCCGCGGGGGCTTTGCCCTGGGCCTCCTCTAGTTGCCGCTTTTTATCAGGCTGGGGACTTTTGAGGAAAAGGAACAGGAAGAAGCCCGAGGCGGTGATGGCGGCAATGATTTTGAACCCCAGCCCGTAGCTGTAGTGGTCGGCCATGAACCCGGCCAGGATGGGGCCGATGGTCTGGCCCACCATCATCACCACCTGGGTGAAGCCGTTGATGACGGCAAAGTTGCGCCGTCCAAAGAAGTCGCCGCGCATGGCCGTCAGGATGGGGCCTCGAATGCCCCAGCACACGCCGTGAACAAGGACGCCCGCCAGCACCTGGGGCATGCCGCTGGCCGTGGCGAGCAGTAATATGCCCAAGCCGTGGCCGAGCATGGCGATGGCCGAAAGGTGCTGTTTGGGGAACCTATCGCCCAGGTAGCCGCCGATGGGCTGGCCCGCCATCATGGCCGCGGTCATGACGATGACGACCTGGGCGGCGGAGGCTTGGGAGAAGTCAAGCTCAGACTCCAGGTAGGGGACAAGGTGGAGGCTGAGGGCCGACAGGGCCAGCAAAGCCAGGGAGTGGCCCAGGGAGAGGAGCCAGAAGGCGCGGGTGCGCAAGGCTTCTTTTACGGTGAAATCGTACTCGCGGTCTAGAGAAGAGGTTTTGCCATCGGAGGTAGAGGCGCCGGGCTCGGGCGGCGCGTCGCCGTCAGGCAGGTAGCCGTGGGGCTCGGGTTCCAATCGGACGACACGGACCAGCGGCAGCAGGATGATAACAGACACGACACCGCAGCCGATGGCCGTGGCCTCCCAGCCGAAGGCGCCGATGCTCAGGGCAACCAGGGGCGCCACGATGAGGCCGCCCAGGCCCATGCCGAACATCATCAGGCCAACGGCGCGGGAGCGTTTCTTGCGGAACCAGTTGTTTATAGCGACGCCGACGGGGTTCCAGGAGGCGAGGCTGGAGCCTATGGAGAGGACCAGGAAGGCGATGTAGAACATCGCCACAGAGCGGGTCTGGCTCATGAGGATGAACCCCCCGCCAAAGACGAGGACGCCCACCACCATGATTTTTTGCGGGCCGTGCTTCTGCACCAGCCAGCCGCCCAGAGGGCCGAGGAATCCGCTTTCGACGCGCGAGAGGGAGTAGGCGCCGGAGATGACGGTACGGCTCCAGCCGAACTGCTGGCGCATAGGCTCAAAGAAGAACTGGAAGCCGTGAAAGAAGGTGCCGGCGGTTAGCCCCGCCGATACCATCCCCGAGGCCACGATCCACCAGCCGTAGAAAACGCGGCGCGTCCGCCCCGCGACCCAGGCGGCCATCACGCCAGCCTCTTGTTGATGGCAAGCGTGCCTTCCGCACCTAAGGGCTTAAGAAAGCCCCGCCTGCGATGGGCGGGGCGTGAGTAGTCCAAGTCGAGGCTATCCGTATCCACAACTAGACTATTTTAGCCTAGACTAACTTCTGACGGAAGGCCGTTGCAGGGACGTAGACCCCGCCTCTCTCCACCCCGACCCCCCCTCCTAGCCTCCCCCTCAAGGTAGCTGGTGCTGGTTATCCCAGTACGTTTTAGAGATGGGATAGTGATGGCAAGTGGCATTGATAAAGTCTCGTGGAACTAGGGTTTCACCCTCATCCTGCGCCTTCCCCCATCAAGGGGGAAGGAATTCCCTTGGAGGCTGTTAGTCCTTTCGTGCGTATCTATACTCAATTAGCACCAGACGTTCAAGGGGGGGGGGAGAGGACCTGAGGGCTGGACTGACGCCTCAATACACGCCTGGATTGTGGCATTTGCAAAAACTAGAACTGGCGTGGGCGGGGGCTAGTAGGTCTTAATCTCCAGCACGTGGCCGTTGGGGTCTCGAAAGTACACAGCCTTGCCCTGGCCCTTGGCGCCCATGGTCACGCCCGGCCCGCGCATGTTCTCGATGTCGAAGGGGCCATCGCCGAAAGGAATTTTGGCCTTCTTGACGCGCTGGAACGTGGCGTCGAACTCCTCCGGCGACATGGCGAAGGCATAGTGCATCGAATCGAACTCTTCATTCTCGGTGCGGAAGTCGAAGACCAGGGTGTCATTGACTCGCGCGGCGGAGAAGGGGCCCATCTGGCCTTCATATTTGAAACCCAGGATTTTGCTGTACCATCGCGCGGACTCTTCCTGGTCCTTGGCGGGAACGATAGTGTGGTCTAAAACTGTCGTCATAACACTCCCTCCCATCATTAGCTAAACAGGCTGCATAAGCTCTAATCGTACGTTATCGGGCGCTTCCACAAAGGCGATGCGCATTCCGGTGGCCAGGGTGCGGACCGGCTCCAGCACCTTGACACGTTTCTTCTGGAGGCTCGCCATGACGCCGTCCAGGTCATCGGTCTCGATGCCGAAGTGTTCCAGGCCTAGTTTCACCGACGAGTCGCCGGCAGGAATCCCGCCGGGCGGAGGCTCGGTTATGTTGATGCGGACGCCGCCCAGGTCGGTGCGGACGGTGAGCGGGCCGTTTATCCGCACCTCCTCGACGATGCGCGCGCCAAAGTTCTCGACGTACCACTGGGCGGTCTTGCGGGCGTCTTTGGACTTGAGGTGGATATGGTTCATGCCAAATTTCATAGTCGTCTCCCTTAGCTATCTAACCGATTTTTCCAGCATATCGCGTATCTCCTCCACGATGGCCTGCTGCCACATCGGCGCGCGGTCACTCATGCGGTTGCGCCGCTCAATACCGAACTCCCGCTGGTCCAGCCCCGGCTTCTCCTTCTTTATCGAGGCCTCGATGGCGGCGATGTCCTTGTCCGCCAGGGCAGGGCGTTCGATCCAGTGGCAGATGTAGTCCATGTCCTTGGTGTAAAAGACCATGGTGGGGATGGACTCGTATTTGCCCTGCTTGAGAAACTCGCGCATGATGTCGCTGTTCTGGTCGCGAGGGAAGACGCGCATGTCGAGGCCGGCGGCCTCGGCGACGCGGGCCAGGGCGGGGAGACCGCGCACTACGTCGGTGCACCAGTCCTCGGCCAGCACCAGGGCTTTGGCGGGGCCTCGTGGCTGCTGGGCGACGGTGCGCAGGGCCTTGGCGTCCTGGGCCTTGATTTTAATGTCCTTGTAGTAGCTGAGGATGCGCGCTTTGTTGACCTTGACGCTTGCCATGTAGGCGTCGAAGGTGTGACCCTGGGCGAATCGCTGCGGTGTGACAACAGACGTCTTATTAGCCAACCGCCACCTCCTTGGAATTATGTCGCGACAGGCCGCCGGCCCGTCATCCGATGTGTCAACCGTGGACGCCTTTGTACTTTCCCTCTTCAATGCGGCCGTCCGGCCATCGAATGATGGGGACGGTGCTGCCGTATTGCAAGGCCTCGTCCAGCACGTCCTGGCTTTCATCGACGCGGCGCTCGTCGTACTTGACGCCGCGCTTGCCCCAGTCCTCCTTGAGGGCCTCGCAGGCGGGGCATCCTTCCAGTGTATAAACAATGGGTAATTGGGCTTTGACAGGTGTTTTTGGCATGGGTTAATGATAGCTTAAGCCATTGATCAAGTCACTCCGTTTTTACAAGCTGTTAAGGAAGTCTACACATCGTCAGTAAATTATGGCCCAGCGTATATGTTGTTGATGCTCTTAGGCTGACTGGAGGTCAAATGCCTGCATTTGAGACTCTTGAAGATGCAGTGAAAAAAGCGGACAGCTTTATAGATAAATACTATGCATTCCGAAGGCTCAGAAAGGCGAAAAAGCGAGACGGGGCTTGGCTTGTGGAATTTAATATAGGAGTTGTCAAGCCTGAAATTGTAACAATTAAGATTGATGAGAAAACGGGGAAGGTAGTGGATTACATAGCGCCGGACAATGGTTAATGGCTACAGAGGCCAGCAGAACAATGAAAAAACATCTAACCCACTCTGACCAATATTTCGCGAATGCCTTATCTGCCCTAAGTCGCAAGGAGGCGGGGAAGGCTGGGGAGCTATTATGGGGCAGTCTTGCAGGGGCGTTTCATGCGCTGGCCGCTGCTCGCAATGTGGGCGTTAAATCTCACAGAGGCTTAAAGAACTTTGTGATTAAAACTTCCGGGGACTTGAAAGAAAGATAGATCCCTGCTAGACAGCTTCTTGCTGGCGGAAAGTCTGCATCACAACTACTACGAGGTTGAGCTCACCCCATCAGATGTGCAGATTAATATTACGCCAATTCGGCAGGCCATTCAAAAATTGAAAGACCTAGCCTAGAGAAATTTACATTCACGCACACGCTTAACCATCACTGGCCCACCCTTCCCGGCCCCGCTTTCCCCCGCCGCCCGTATAAGAAACCCTGAATCTCATCCTGGAACTTGACCTCCGAGTCGTCCTGGGGTTCGTAGCCCAGGGCGTCCCGGGCCGAGGTCAGGGACCAGAAGGCGCGGGCGTTGTCGCTGATGCCGTAGACTACCAGCCAGGGCACGCCGTATTCGTTCTCGATACTCTCGGTCTCGACGGCCTTGATAAACAACTGCCGCAGGTCGCGAGGGCTGATGTAGGCGCCCAGGTCGCGTTTGTAGTTCAGCGAATCGCCCTTGGTGTAGTCCTTTAGCCTGATCTCGCGCGGCGCGCCGATTCTCACCTGTACGTTCTCCAGCTTGCGCCCGAATATGCCCGTGGCAAACATGAAACCCATGTGCTCGTAAGTGGCCTTGGCCCAGCCATAGAAGTTGTCGGAGAGGGGCAACATGTAGGGGTCAACGGCGTCTAATTTTTTGTGATGGATAAGCTCATGCTCGTACCAGTCGGCGGCGTGGTTGGAACTGGCGACCACCACACGTTGCACATGCTCTTCCATAGCGACGCGGTAGATGTTATAGGCCATGTGGACGTTTTCGTGTTCGGGGTAGAAGTCGTCCACGCTCCTAGGGCGGGCCAAGGCGCCGCTGGCCCCCTGCGAATGCTTCCATCCCAGATGGATGATGGTATCGATACCTTTGAAGTAGTGCCTGTACTTGTTAAAATCGGGGTCTATGAGGTCAACCACCATGACTCCAGGAACGCGCTTGCCGCCCCGGTCGGAGGCGCGGGCATCCAGGAGGACCAGGTCGTAGCGGCGGCGGAATTCGGGCAGCAGTTGGGCTGCTATGTACCCCGCCGCGCCCGTTACCAGCACTTTTCGCTTTTTAGCCATTACCAGCCCTCTCTGTTGAAGATCTGTTAGCCGGAAACTTTGACCCCGCCCTTGAACACGGCCTTCACTTTCATCAAGTCTAGGATGTTTGACGACGGGTCGCCGTCCACCACCAGCAGGTCCGCCGACTTCCCCGCCGCCACGCTGCCGACGGTCGCGTCGATACACAGGGCCTTGGCGGCGTCGCTGGTGGCCGAGGTGATGGCCTGGAGGGGCGTCATGCCGCCAAGAGTCATGCACTCGAGCTCGTAGGCGAACTGGCCGAAGGGGTAGTGGCCCCAGCCGCAGTCCGACCCGGCGATCATCTTCACGCCGGCGTCCAACATGCGGCGGCAGTGGTCTATACGCGTCTGATGATTATTCCGGCGCTGTTCAAGCATGGCCTTTTCTTCTCTGGTCAACGCGCCTGCCTTCTCCTTCTTTTCGAGGGCCCAGATGCCGCTGCGGCTAATGTGCAAGGTCGGGTTGACCCAAACGCCCTGCTGGGCAATGCACCTGGCGACTTTGGCGTCGAAGGCGGGCTGCTTGTCGGGGCCGTCGAAGAAGGCGTGGTAAATGATGTCGTGGCCGGCTTCGAGGACGCGGCTCATGCCCATGACGCACCGGCAGTGCGCGCCGACGCGCTTGCCGTGCCGATGGCCCTCGTAGGCGATATATGACAGTTCCCTCACGCTGAAGGCAGGCTGGTAGGGGTTGCTGGTGACGGTGCTGCCGCCGGTGGCCGCCACTTTTATAAAGTCAGCTCCTTCCTTAACCAGTCCTCGCACGGTGTGCTGCACCCCTACGCCATCGGCCTCGCCGCCCATGTACCACAGATGGCCGCCGGTGATGGTCACGGGCCTGCCACAGGCTAAGACCCGCGATCCCTCGACTTCGCCTGACGTGACACCCTGCTTCAGAGCGAAGCCGGTGCCGTTCCAGGCGCCGTTGTCGCAGAGAGTGGTGACGCCGGAGCGGAGGGCGATGGCGGCGTTGCGGGCGGAGCGGAGCAGGCGGAGGTCGTCGCCGTCGCCGATGACCTGCTCGCCGGTGCGTCCGTTACCCGGCATGTTGGTGTGGGTGTGGCAGTCGATGAGGCCGGGGAGGAGGGTGGCCTTGGGGTAATCGAGGACCGGGCCGCCGTTGGAGGCGAGGCGGGCCTGCGTCGCCACTTGTTTAACGACACCTTTTTCCACCACCACGGCCATGTTTCGTTTGACAGGGCCGCCCAGCCCGTCGATGAGCTTGCCGACCTGTAGGACAAAGCTGTCCATAAGGCCCTCCTTAGCCTGCAGTCAGGTAAATTGTCGAAAAGTTGGACTAATCTTAGGGCCAGAACCCTTAAGACGCAAAGCCGAGTCCTCTATAATCGTCTTATGTCAATATCGAGGATAGAATGTCAATCTTAGCGGCGGTCCTGCGGGCTTTCGGCTCGCTGGTCTTTGGCTGCCTGGTTCTGGGCGCTTTCATCGCTTATCTGGGCAGCAACGCCGTAGAGGATGTCTTCCTTCATCCGGAGGCTTACAAGGGGGCGCTGGAGGAAGAGGATGTCTATAACCGGGTTTATGACGAGCTTCTAGTCGACGCGCAGTTCCAGGACAAGGCGCGTTCCGTCATGGGCGGATACGAGATTCCGCCCCAGGATGTGGCATCGTTAAGCCGCGAGGTGCTGCCGCCTGCCTACCTCCAGGCGCAAGTTGAGGCTGCCGCCGACGGGGTGGCGGCGTATCTGCGAAAGGATGCCAGCGACCCGAGGGCATACATCGACCTGAACGCGCCGATGAACAACATCCGTCCAGCGGTCCAAAGATATCTCAACACACGCATCGACGGCATAACGCTCATTCCAGTCGCCACCCCAGGCGAATTATCCCAGGAGTTTATAACCCTCTTCCTCAGCCTGGAAAGGGGCGTTATACCGCAGCGGGCCCCGTCCCTGCAGGCGATACCGGTGTCCCTCCGCCTTCAGGCCTACGATGAGGCCTTGGCGTCTTACAAGGTCCAATCCAAGCTCAACGCGCCAGTCTCCGTGGCAGCTTTAGCGTTGGAGGGCCAGAGCGCCGCCATCCGCGCGGCGATATCGGTGGGCGATGTCCGTGGGGCGCTGCGCATCGCGACTTTAGCTATCGCGACACCCGTCATCGACACGGCGGTGCTGGAACTGCGGCAGGACCTGGACTCGGCGGGCCGGCTGGACCTGGTGGAGAAGGTTGCCGAGGCCAACGGCGAGACCCGCGCCGAACCGCTGAAGGACTCGGACCGCGCACGAGACTACCTCGACTCTTTCAATCGCGGCGCCCAGATTACCGCGTTGACCGTCATGGCCCTGGCGACGGCGCTGCTCATGGCCGTCCACCTGCCTCAATGGCGCTACTCGTTCATGTGGTCGGGCTTCGCGCTGCTGGCCGCAGGCGTGTTCGCGCTGCTGGCCGGTCTGGTGCTGAAGACACAAATCGCCGACCGTGAGTTGGTGGAGTGCGGCGCTCTCCCTGCCTCGGCCTGCGACATGCTGTCGGACGTTTCCAGCAACCTTATCTCCTCGGCGGGCGGCGGGATGCTGTTCCCTGCCCTCATAGTCACGGCTATAGGCGGCGCTTTCATGCTGCTGGCTGAAATACTGAAGATGAACAAGGGAGGCGCCAAGACCAGAGCCGCGGCCGGGAGAAGAAGGTAGCCGGCCGACTCGACAATCGCAGCCCGCGGTGATAGTCTCCCACCAACGCGACCCAGGAGCATCTGTTATGTCGACAACACGCGCGAACCCCAAGGCCCCGGCCCTGCCCTTATTCCCGCTGTTCGATTCCTACAGCGGCATGGTCAAAACCGAGATCCGCGATCTTAACGACGCCCAGCTGGACTGGACCAGCCCCAACTGGCGGTGGTCGGAGTGGAGTATCCGCGATAACGTGAGCCATGTGGCCTCGCATTTGTTTCGATGGTACATCCTGCGATGGGGCACGCAGCTTTTCCCCCAGGGCATACCCTATTTCAATGAGGTGCATTACCTCGCGGGGCTGCCGACTCGAAGGCTGGACACGGAGCGATGGGGCAGCAAGGAGCAGATTCTACAGAAGCTGGATGAAGCCATTGACATGGTCAAGGGCATACTGGCTAAAGAGACTGTTGGATCCGTGACGCAGAAGTACATCAAGATGGGCACGCCCAGCTTCTACAGCAGGATATCGGAGCGCTATGACAAGGGCCGTCCGGAGGGTGAAAAGACGCTACGGCCAGACTCTAAGGACCCGTCTGTCTGGCACCTGACGCTGGAGGGTAACATCCATCACAGCGAGGGCGAGATGGTGACGCATCTGTATAACGCGCAGCGCCTAAAGAAGGCCCAGGGCCTGGCGGTAAAAGTGAAGCTACCGGAGATTGGCTACTGGACTTTGCCTAACTGGGACCGCAGCGAACCGTAGAGGGTTTTGGCTTGCTAAGACACCCGCGCCTGCTATAATTGAACAGGCCGGGCGAAAGCCTGATTTCGTCGGCATGGGCGGTTAGCTCAGTGGTTAGAGCGCCTCGTTCACACCGAGGAGGTCACAGGTTCAAGTCCTGTATCGCCCACCATTTAACAAATTGCGGCAGGCGGCTCGCTGTTCGAGCGCTCCGATTACATCGGAGAGGTCATTCCGATCCCCATCGGGATGTCGCCTACCACAAAAATAGCGGGCCGAGGTGGCGGAACGGCAGACGCGCTACGTTCAGGGCGTAGTGTCCAAAAGACGTGTGGGTTCAAATCCCACCCTCGGCACCATCAGTTAGTTCGTGCGCTTGTAGCTCAACTGGATAGAGCGCAGCCCTGCGAAGGCTGAGGCTGTGGGTTCAAGTCCCGCCAAGCGCACCATTTTATTTTACGTTTTCCGCTCATTTACCATCCCCTACCCCTGGAGTATAATGGCCGCAACCTAAACCCCCCGCAGGAAAAATTGTTGCGCAGGAGGTAGTCCAATGGCCAAAGCCGCCACCATGAAGAAGAACGGATCTCAAGACGCCGCCGCTACTGTCAGAGAAGCCATGGCCGCCATGGATGCTATGCAGCCCGCAACCGGCCAAGTCAAGCCCATGACTCCGCCGCCCAATCGCAAGCTGGGACCTGAAATTGTGGAAGCCGGCCCTATCCAATTCCATATACAGCATCGCGACAATATGCACGACCAGGGTGTGTCCGTCAGGGTGATGGGGAAGGTGGACGGCGAGGAGAAGCAGCTTCTGCGCTTCGACTGCTTTGACTGGGACCCCCACTATCACTACGACCCCGATCATAAGAATGAGAAGCACATCATAGACAAGAGTACCGCGGGCAATCCCCTGGGGTGGACTATGTCTCAGCTTCGACACAACCTGGCGGCTATGCTGAAGCAGGCCGGCGCCGACGAGATCGCCAAGAGCATCAACATTGCCGAGACCAACAAGAAGCTGAACGAAGTCGAGGCCATCGCCCGCGAAATGTCCATTCGACGGCGCACGGTGGTGACCCACAACCGCGGCGACGTGGTCATCGAGGCTGGCAATATCCGGTTCGGCCTGGAATACCGAAACGTCAGCGTGGGGCAAGGGATGGCTATCCACGTCCTCGGCGACGTGGCGGGGCAGGAGGTGGAGCTGCTGGCCTTCGACTGCTTCAACGTCGAGGCCCATTACCACTACGGCCCTCGGAATAAGAACATCCGCCTCTACTGGGACCGCACTATCCACCCCGACCCCCTGCGCTGGACCCTGGACCAGTTTAAGAGCGGCAAGCTCCCTGAAATGATTCGGCGCGCCGGCTACCCCGGCATCGTCGCCGAACTGGACACGGAGTTGATTAAGTACAAGCTGCCGGAGATTGAGTCCACGGCCCTGGCTATCACCAAGCAGAAGACTTTGGCTTAGCCGGAAGCAAACACAGAAATGATAAGGCCCCTCCAATGCATTGGAGGGGCCTTTACTATTTACAAAGTATGGCGGTTGCTAGTCCTCTTGGTGTTAGGTGCAGTGATAGAGGATAAAGAAGGAGTGTATCAATCAGTAGCGGGTCCAGGCCGCCGTCATAACAGATTCCCTTCGACCAGGCTCAGGACAGGCTTCGACTATGGGCGAGTACAGCCTTCGCTCAGCAACCGTCTTTAGAGTTAGGCATAAATCACCTTAGGAGAAAGATGCCAAGGGGTCTTATGTTTGAGCATAGCGTTGAGGATGGTAAGGAGCTTGCGCATGCAGGCCACCAGGGCCACCTTCT